>DATCBW010000026.1:0-34528 GCA_036511615.1 Verrucomicrobiia bacterium
CCAGAGGCAAATCAGCCGTCACTTTCCAAAAGGGGCGCACCACCTGCGGCGGGTGAGACGCCACTTACCACAGATAAGACGCCACTTTTCACAGGTGGCGCCCCCATTTCACGGAAAACCGGCCATTTTGACCTGAATTAGCCTTCTTTTCACCAAAACCCCCTCAAAACCACCAACCAAACCAACCTATGCGTAGAAACAACTACTACCCGCTCCGCCAGGCCGACCAGATCGTCTGGGTGGCCAACTACTCCAACAAACTGCCCGCCCTCGCCGCCGTCCTTGGTCTGACCGCCGCGCAGGTCAACTCCGCCGTGGCGGACTGCGGCTGGCTGATTTATGTCCTGCAAACGTGGCTGCCCGCCGGGCGCGCGTGGGCGCTGGCCACCACGGATGCCGCCGCCGAAGCGCAGAATGGCGACGGCTCGGCGTTGATGGCGCTGCCCGTTTTCACCGCGCCCGCCCTGCCGACCGGAATTGTGGCCGTCAACACCGGCGCACTCACCCGCATCTTCGCGCTCGTCCAGTCCATCAAGGACAGCGGCAAATGTTCTGACACCAACGCCACGAACCTCGGCATCGTCGGCAGCGCGCAGACCGGGCCTGACCTGACCACCGTGCAGCCGGTCATTTCCGTTTCCATCATGGGCAACCAGGTGAACGTGAAATGGGGCTGGGGCGGCAACAGTGCCTTTCTGGACAGTTGCGAAATCCAGGTGGATCGCGGCGACGGCAAAGGCTATGTGCTGCTGACCATTGACACCACGCCCGGCTACACGGACACGCAACCTTTCCCCGCCGCGTCCGTGAAATGGACTTACAAGGCCATTTACCGTCTGGATGATAATCAGGTCGGCCTCTGGAGCCAGCCCGCCAGCGTCACCGTCCCGGCGTGAGAATTTGACGAAGAAAACGATTCAACAAAATCCAATCCGAATAAAACTATGAAATTTAGAAATATCTTCTTCGCTTTTTTGGCATTAATAATGACTAATAATATTTTCGCAGTTTCACTCGGTGACCGAGTTGCGGCAAACGGCACGGTGAACGTGAGACCATCGCCCGCTGGAACGCCTGTATCGGGACAACAATCTTCTGGCAGCTTGGGCGTTGTTATTGGCGGACCACAAACAGCGACTTTAAGCGGAACTTCCTATACTTGGTATGACGTAAATTTTGATACAGGAGTTGATGGTTGGGTTGCAAATAGCGGTTCGTCTATTGGATTAACTGTCGTTACACCTGCTACGCCAAGCAGTCCGAGTCCGGGCACAAGCAGCACACCCGGGCCGACGGAAGCAAGTAGCACCGTAACATTGAGCTGGGGTTCTTCAACAGGGGCAACTTACTATGATTTGGGCGTCGTGGATGTTGCCAGCGGTTCTTTCGTCGTCAACACTACCACCACCTCGACGAGTTATACAGTTACTTTGACAGCGGGTAAAACGTATAAATGGAATGTGGCGGCAGCCGACTCAGCGGGCGACGGGACTTTCACCACGGTGCTATATTTTCAGACACCCTCGGTCACAGTGACGCCTTCCATCACCAGTGTAAGTCCTGCTTTGCCGATTGGGTCTAATAGTCAGCAGCCATTTACAATTAACGGCAACAATTTTGTTTCCGGTTGCACCGTCACGTTGCGAGATTTGACGGCGAACCAAACATTCGCAAATCGCACAATCAGTTCCCAAACCAGCAGCCAGATTGTTATCAATCCTGATTTTACAACTGCTGCGGATAACTGGAGTGTGGAAGTCATCAATCCGGGCAACGCTTCATCCGGCCAATATGACTTTATGGTTCAAGCACCAACAGTGACGCCTTCCATCACCAGTGTCTTGCCCAATCCTGCGACTGGTTCAAACAGCGGGCAAACACTCACCATCAATGGATCAGGATTTGTGAGCGGCGCACAGGTAAATTTGGCATGGCCGACGGTCGGCGGCATACCTGCTGGAAACAAAACTTTATCGGCTACATTTGCAAGCAGTTCACAGCTTCAAGTCACTGCCACGCTTGGCAACGATCCTGAAACATGGACGGCGCAGGTCATCAATCCCGGAAATGTCACTTCTTCCACGTTTAACTTTAGTGAGCAAGCGCCTTTTCCGGTGATTCAATTGCTTTCGCCAAGCAGTGCATCGGTCGGAGGAGGAACGTTCACATTGACAGTAAGCGGAAACACATTTGATCAGGGATCTGTTGTGAGATGGAATGGGGTTAACTTGACGACAACGCCTAGCATAAGTGCCGGTGGTTTAGTAAACTATTTGACCGCTCAAGTCCCGGCCAATGATATTGCCTCCGCTGGATCGGCAACAATAACAGTTTTCAATCCAACTCCAGGCGGGGGAACTTCTTCTGGCATGAATTTTAACATCGGCAGCAGTCCTGCAAATCGCCAAGGTGTGGATTACGCATCAAACCATCCCAACTTAAGCGCATTGAAGGCTGCTGGATATAGTTTTGTAATCAGATATGTTAGTGCTTCAGGAAATGCAAAGAACATAACTAGCAGCGAGGCACAGTCTTTGCAGAGTGCGGGTCTCGACATCATTCTTGTTTTCGAGTCCACCGCCAATGAAATGCAGAATGGATATAGTGCTGGCGTTGCGGACGCCAATACGGCTGTCACCGTCGCGACGGCGGCAGGGGCACCGCAAAATTTTTTCTGCTATTTCGCCTGCGACTTCGACGCACAGCCAAGTGACCAAACAGCGATTAACGCATACCTAGATGGAGCCGCGTCTGTTTTAGGCGTCGCTCGAGTCGGCTTTTATGGGGGATATGATCCATTAAAAAGTGTTTTGGACGCAGGCAAAGCAGCAAAAGGTTGGCAAACGACAGCTTGGTCTGATGGCAATGTAGATTCGCGCATCAGTCTTTACCAATATGTGTATAACCAAACAAGTGCTGGCGGATCATATGACGTTGACGAGGGGTTTGGCAGCGATTTAGGACAGTGGTCTGTTGCCGATACCACGCCACCAACAATCAGCATCACTTTGCCCACCAGCGGTTCAACCTATTCCACTAGCAGCAGCACAGTCAGCTTGAGCGGAACTGCGGGCGACAATGTTGGCGTGGTCAATGTCATTTGGAGCGACACGCAAACAGCCGGAGCCGGCAGTGCCAGCGGCACGACCTCATGGTCTGTCAACAATATCAGTTTGGCCAGTGGCGCCAACACAATCACAGTCACGGCTTATGATGCCGCCGGAAACCACAGTGCAGCTACGTTGACGGTTACTTACACGCCAACGGACACGACACCACCAACAGTGTCAATCAGCAGTCCCACGAGCGGGCAAACATTCACCACTTCACCCGTTTCAGTCAGTGGCACGGCGACTGATCCTGGCAGTCCGAGCACTGGCGTGAGTTTGGTTCAAGTTCAAGTGAACGGAACCAGCGGCACATGGCAGACGGTGAGCGGCACGACCAGTTGGAACGCATCGGTGCCATTGAGTTCAGGAGCAAACACAGTTTATGTGCGCAGCCAAGATGGTGCAGGTAACTACTCCACCATTGCTTCTGTGAATGTGACCTATAATCCACCGGATACAACACCACCGACGCTGTCAATCACATCGCCGTTGAACGGTTCTACTGTGACTAGTGCCAGTCTGCCAATCAGCGGCACGGCCACAGATAATGGAAATGGCAATAGCGGCATATCTTCTGTTACGGTCAACGGAATTGCCGCCAATAATGATACGGCCACCGGGTCAAGCACGGCGAATTGGAGTGCTACAATTGCACTGCATTCCGGCCAAAATACCATAGCTGTCATCGCCAAAGACATGCAGAACAATCCAACCTCGCAGCAAATAAACGTCAATTACAATCCGCCACGGCCTGTTTTTGGCAGCTTGTTCGTCAGCGGAGGCCAATTGCAAGCGACAGTGTCCGGGCTTTCAACGCAAGAAACGATTGTTTTTTCAGTTTCCACCGACTTGAAGAATTGGACTCCTATTCAAACCAACGTCGCGAGCGGTTCAACGTATCTATTTTCATATACCATCACTCCGGCTACGAAGAGCCAATTCTTCCGCGCCACTGTGCAATAAATAAATTGCCGTGAATAAACAACAGAGCCGCTTCGGAAAACCGGAGCGGCTTTTTCTTTCCATTTTTTCGTGTCATTCGCGGCTAAACAGTTCCCGCGCCACGCAAGTTTTTCCGTTTGACGCACCCCTGATTGCCGGCGGCGGAAAGTAATTTTTCTCGCCGCGCCAGCCGCACTAACATCCCGTTGTCACGCCCGTGTCAAACTGTTGTTGCGGCAGAAAATGGCTGGTGTAACCTTTCATCATGTCGAGTGAACAACTTCTCTCACGCATCACGGTGGATCCAAACATCTGCCACGGGAAACCTTGTGTTCGCGGGTTGCGTTATCCCGTGGAATTTCTTCTTGAATTGTTGAGCGGCGACATGACGGCGGAGCAAATTCTGGCGGATTATCCCGACCTTGAAGCGGATGATTTGCGCGCGGCCATAGCCTACGGGGCGCGCTTGAGCCGCGTTAAAAGCATCGAATCCGTGGCCGCATGAAATTCATCGTGGACGCGCAACTGCCGCGTCGTCTCGCGCGGGAACTGGCGGCATCCGGACACGACGCGGCGCATACGCTGGATTTTCCCACTGGAAACCGCACGCCGGATGGCGACATCATTGCAGCGGCGATCCGGGAAGGGGGCATCGTCGTGACGAAGGACAATGATTTTGTAACATCCTTTCTTTTGCGCGGCACGCCGCCGAAACTGCTTCTGGTTTCAACCGGCAACATTTCAAACGATGCGCTGTCCAAGCTTTTCGCGGCCAATTTAACGGCTTTGGAAAATGCCTTCGGCAAACATGACTTTGTTGAATTGAGCGCTTCGGCGATCACAATTCATGCGTGACGCACCCCAAATTGCCGGCGGCGGAAAATAATTTTTCCAGCCGCGCAAGACGCCACCGCGCCACCGTGGCAGGGGATAATAAACTTGTCGGCAGCAGAACGATTAAAATTTGCTGCAAAGGCTGGAGAATTCGGCCAATCTTTCCAGCCGATGAGCACCGCTCCCATCTACGAGGCCGTTCTCCGCGAAGCCGGCCGGCAGCATCAAGTCCGGCCTTTTCACGACCATCTGGACATCGGCGCCGGCAACGGCGAACTCATCCGCCTGTTTCAGGAGCGGTTTGGAACCAAGCCCAGCGCCTGTGATTACACCCACGAATTGATGAAGCTGCCGGCGCAAAAAGTGGACATCGCCGACCTGAATGTGCAGCCGTTGCCTTATGCCGACGCGAGCTTCGACTTGGTGACGGCCACCGAAGTCATCGAACATCTCGCCGATTTTCGCCGGGTCGTGCGCGAAATCCACCGCGTCTTGCGGCCCGGCGGCGTCTGCATTTTAAGCACGCCCAACATCCTGAACCTTAACTCGCGGCTGCGCTTTCTCTGGTTTGGTTTTTGGAATCTCTTTGGCCCGCTGCCGGTCAAACACAGCAAGCTTTATTCGACCGGCGGCCACATCAATCCCTGCTCCTGGTTTTACATCGCGCACGCCTTGCTGGACGCGGGTTTCGCCGAAGTCGCTCCCAGCGTGGACAAATATCAGCGTTCCGCCATCCCAAAACTCATCCTGCTTTGGCCGTTCATCAAATTCTTCGGCGCCCGCGCGCTGCAACGCGAACGCGACCGTTATCAAACTCTGGATGCCGCCAACGAACCGCTCGTCCGTGCCATGAACTCCACCCCGCTTCTGCTCGGACGCACCGTCATCGCCAGCGCCGCGAAACCCGCCCGCTAAACCTCATGCAACTTTCCAGCAAACAAACTGTGCTTGATTTTCTGAAGGACCAGCCGTTTTCCGCCGTCCTCGACGCTCCGTCCGGCGCGGGCTGGCTGGCTGCGGGACTGACGGGCTGCGCGACCGTGGATGGCATTGATCTTTATGCCGACGCGCCGGGCTATCGCAAAATCTGGCGGCACGATCTGGATCTGCCTTTGCCGGCGGATTGTGGCAGTTACGATCTCATTTGCTGTTGCGAGGGACTGGAACACGTCGGCAATCCGTTGCTGCTGCTGCGCGAGTTTTTCCAGCGTCTGACCGCTGGCGGCCGGGTGATTGTGACCACGCCGAACGTCTGGTATCCGCAGGCGCGGCTTCAATATCTGCTGCGCGGATTTTTCCCGTCGTTCCCTTCGCTGGTCGGGAAAATCGCGCCCGGCACTCACATGCACATCACGCCGTGGTCGTGGCCGCAGCTTTATTTGTATTTGAAACTGGCCGGTTTCACCGAAATTAAACTTCTGCCCGAACCGTTGTCCGAAGCCAAACATTTTCACGAAAAGCTGCTGGCCATTCCGGCACAAATCCATTCCCGCAAGCGCGAACGCCGGGCGAAAACGGCGGAAGAACAGGAATTCTGGAAAACCGCGTCCTCCAGCGCCGCGCTGCTGGGACGCCACCTGGTGGTCACCGCAATCAAACCATGAAGCTCGCGCTCATCCGCCGCCAGTTTTCAGCCACCGGCGGCGCGGAGTTGTATTTGCAACGCCTGCTCGCGGCACTCGCCGGGCGCGGACACGAACTGCATCTCTTTGCCGAGACTTGGAGCGGATTTCCCGCCGGAACAAAACTGCATCCGTTGAAAATCTCCGGCAGCCGCACCACCCGGCCGCTGCGTTTTGCTGAGGCCGTTCAAAAACAACTGGCTGGAGAAAGTTTCGACTGTGTTTTCAGCTTGGAACGAACTTTGAAGCAGGATGTCTATCGCGCCGGCGATGGCGTTCACCGCGTCTGGCTGCAACGGCGGCGGCAGTTTGCGCCGGCTTGGAAAAAACCGCTGGTCGGTGCCGGTGCTTTTCACAAAAATATGCTCGCGCTCGAACGAAAAACTTTTGATCTGAAAAACACAAGTCGCGTCATCGTGAATTCCGAAATGGTGCGGCGAGAAATTCTTGAAAACTTTTCATTCCCGGCGGAGCGGATTCACCTCGTCCGCAACGGAGTTGACGTGGCGCGGTTTCAAAAGGGCGACCGTGCGGCCACGCGCGCAAAACTTGGCGTGGCGGAAAACGCATTTCTGCTGCTCTTCGTCGGTTCGGGCTGGGAACGCAAAGGACTCAAGTTTGTTCTGGGCGCGTTTGCGCTATTGAGGAAAAAATTTCCACAGCTCAAGCTCGCCGTCATCGGCAAGGATCGTGCGCCCACCTCCATTCCCGCTGGCGCGATGTTTCCGGCAACGACGGGCAATCTCGAACATTTTTACGCCGCCGCCGACCTGTTTGTCTTTCCGCCGATTTACGAGCCGTCCGCCAACGTTGTCATCGAGGCGCTCGCGGCGGGACTGCCGGTCGTCACTTCCATCAACAACGGCGCGGGTGAAGTCATTTTGGAAAACATCACCGGCAACGTCGTCCGCGAATTCTGGCGGCCGGAAATTCTGGTGGCGGCGGCGGAGAACTGGATTTTGCAGCCGCGCCGCGTGGCAGCGGATTTGCCGGCACTCGCGCTGGAAAGAAATGTTTCCGAAACGCTCGCCGTGCTGGAACTCGCCGCCAAGGAAAAAGCCCGATGAAAATTTCCTTTTGCCTGATCACGCTCAACGAGGAGAAAAATCTCCCGCGCTGTCTCGCCAGTTGTGTTGATTTGGCGGACGAGATCATCGTGCTGGATTCCGGCAGCAGCGACGCGACGGAAAAAATCGCGCGGCAATTTGGGGCGCGCTTCGAGCATCAGGACTGGCTCGGCTTTGTCGGCCAGAAAAACAAGGTGCTGTCGCTCGCGCAGCACGAATGGGTTTTCAGCCTGGACGCGGACGAGGAATTGTCGGCGGAACTGCGTGCGGAAATTCTGGCGTTGAAATCTGCTACGTCAGCCGCCGCCATTTCCGGGTATGCGATGCCGCGTTGTGTTTTTTACGAGGGGCGCTGGATCCGGCATGGCGACTGGTATCCCGACCGGCTGGTCCGGCTGTTCCGCCGCGAGCGCGGAAAATTCGCCGGCCAGCGCGTGCATGAACGGCTGGAAATTTCCGGCGCGATTGAAAACCTGCGCGGCGACTTGCATCATTATTCTTTTTCCGATGCGCATGATCACTGGCAGCGCTGCCAGTTGTATGCCCGGCTTTGGGCGCAGGAAAAATTTGAATCGGGCAAAACCGCCGCCTTCTTTGCACCGGTGTTGCACGCCGCGTTTCGCTGGTTGCGTGGTTACGTTTTGCGCGGCGGATTTTTGGACGGCGCGCAAGGCTGGCGCATCGCGGCGATCTGCGCGCGGGAAACCCGTCTCAAATACAAGTTGCTCCGCGCGCTGCACCGTGACGGCGCAACCGGTCACGCCGTATGAACATTTTGCTGATCCGGCTTAAATCCATCGGCGACGTGGTTCTGACGCTGCCCGCCGTCAACGCCGTCCGCGACAATTTTCCCGACGCCCGCATCACGTTTCTCACCTCCAAAGAAAATGCCGCGCTGCTGGCTGGATTCCGCGAGGTCAACGAAGTCATGCCGCTGGATCGCGCCGCGCTGCGGAGCGGCAATCCCTTGAAGGTTGTTCCTTCCTTGTTCGCGCTTTTGCGCCGGCTGCGCGCCGGCAAATTCGATCTCGTTGTGGATTTTCAAGGTTTCGGCGAAACCGCCTGGCTGTCGCGGCTGACCCACGCGCCGCAACGCTGGGGCAGCGTCTATGGCAAAGGCCGGAAATGGGCTTACACGCTCGGCGTGACACGCGACAATGCGCTGCATCATGTGGACCGCAGCCTGGCCATCCTGCGGGCTGGCGGCCTGACGATTGCGAATCTGCGCAACACTTTTGATTTGCCGGCGCAATCACAGGCGGCGGCCAGGGATTTTTTCCGCGCAAACCAGCTTGATCTCGCAAGACCGACTTTGTTCCTCCAGCCGTTCACCAGCTCGCCGCAAAAAAACTGGCCGTTGGAAAATTATCTCGCCGTCGCGCACCACTGGCGCGCGCAAGGCTGGCAAATAATTTTTGGCGGCGGCCCCGGCGACCGCGCCGGCTTGCAACCGGCGCTCGCAGGCAAGTTCATCGTTTCTGCCGGCGTTTCGCTGCTGGTCACCGGCGGATTGATGCAATGTTCCACGCTGGTGCTCGGCGGCGATACCGGCGCATTGCATCTGGCGGTCGCCTTGGGGAAACGAGCGGTGATGCTCATGGATTCAACCGGCCCTGGCCGTGCGATTCCCTTTCAACATTTGGACTGGGCGCTCGCGCCGCGCCTGGGGGAGAACGTGCCATCCATCACGGTGCAAGATGTCCTGACCACTTGCGAACGCGCGCTTAAGCAAATGGATTTCTGATTTCGCCTTCTTCGGTCACCGGCAGCCGAAGACCTGTCTGGACCGGAGCAACCCGCGTTCAAACGAAAATCGGCGCATCCGGACAGGCCGGATGCGCCATTGAAAAATTCCCCGGTTCTATTTTTTGTGGATGGCGAAGGTGTAATACTGATACTGGCCGGTCATGGCGGCGCTGTTGGCGCCCGCGCAGAAGGCATACTCGCCGTCCGCCAGATCATCCTTGGGCACGAGCTTGTAGATTCCGTCGGAGACGGCGGTGGTCTCAAACGTCCGCACGGCCTTGCGGTCAACGCCGTAGGAACTGCCGTAAGCGCCGTGAACGGCCACGTCCACCGCCCGCTGATCGGGATTGTGCTTGTCGTCCTTGCCCAACACCGTGAACTGGGCCAGCGTGACATCCGCTGGAGTGGTCGCGCCCGCAAGTTCCATCCCGGTGGTTTTCATGTAGAGATAGAACACCGGCTTGGCGCTCGACAATTGCAATTGCGATTCCATGCCGGTCAGGCGGGCGGTGGTGGCGACCTTGCCGATTCCCCACGGGCCGATGAAGCCGCCGTGGGAAATTTCTGCCGGCGTTTCGGGCTTCAGTTGAATCATCTTCTGGCCGTTCATCACCCAGATGCCGGCGGCGTCGTATTCCGCATCGAAATGGCCCGCGCCCGCGCCCGCGCTCGACCACGACCGTGTGCCCGCACTTGACGAACTGATACGCGCCGCTGGGCAGCAGCGCCACGCGATATTCCTGTTCTTCGATTTCTTTTGGAACGCCGACAATCACGGCAATTAAAATGGCATTCTGCCGCGCAAAGGAAATTCAATTTATCTGGGCAAAGGCGCAGAGGCGCGGCGGGGGAAATTATTTCCCGCCGCCTGCAATTTGGGCTGCATCAAACGGAGAAACTTGCATGGCCCGGAAATTGTTTAACCGCGAATGACAGGAAACATCTAGGATTTGTCAGCGCGAACCATGTCGCCGGTTTTAATGCCGGTCAAAGGGGTGTCCGACTTGGCGGCGGCATATTTCTCCTCGACCTTCGTCACTTTGATCGTGCCTTTCTTGGTCACTTCCGCGCCAAGTTGTTCGCCGGTGGTGGGGTCAACCAAATTTTCCCCTACGCTATACACGGTGAACACGTCGCCTTCCGCTATTCCGGCTTTGCTGCCGCCGCTGATGAGCAGTCCGCCGTCATCGTTGACTTTTATCACGTGCGCTTCAAAGGGAACGTCTTTTAATTTGTCCGCAATCAGGGCGACGGCATTGTCAATGGCCTCCTGCACCGCCTTGCCCATGGGCGTTTTTTTGAAGTCAGACGAGCCAAAGCTCATGCCGGGTGAGTTGGCGTTCCAGCTAACGCCACTGGCTTCGGCTTTGCCTTCGACGCGTTGTGAAGCCAGCACTTCGCCCGTGGTGGTGTCAATCAGGCGGATGATCAATCCCACTTGCGCGTCTGATTTTGAACTGCCGATATGAAAGCCGCCGATGCCAAAACCTTTTGAACCGCCACTGCTGTTGTTCTCGAATTCAGTAATCGTGCCTTGAACGAGAATTTGCGCGCTGACCAGTTTGCCCGTCTGGGCGGACTGGGATTTTTGCACGCGCCCGCTGTTGGCCAAATCTTCTTCACCCACCACGTCTTTGAGGTTCTCCCGTTCCATGACCGTAAATTGGCCGCTTTGCATCAGCGCGTCGGTCAATTGATCTGCCATGCCGTCGCCGATGGTCGCCGCGCTATACGCGGTCTTGTTGTCGAAACGCGACACGGCCACAATCTTTTTCAAGACCGGCGCGGCGTTGATCTGTGGAGATGCCGCGACAATGGCGGCAAACAATGCGAGTGCTAGAATGTTTCGCAGGTTCATAGGTTTCATAATGTTCTACTTTGTTGGTTGGTTGGTGGTTTGTTTTTACGGTTATGGCAAGAAATGGATGATTTACGGTTACTTTTCAAGTTCATTTTTCAGTTGCATGAGGGTTCGCCATCAAGGCGTTTTCTGGATTTCAATGCGGGCATCCACCCCTTTGACGAGGGCCGCGTTGATGGACAAGCCGTCCTGCACCAGCACCTTTTTCGACCAGGACACGTAGCCCGGCAGACTGACATTCACAAGATGCAAACCGGAGGGCAACTTGACCACGCCGCCGGCGTTTCCATAGAAGACTCCGTCCACTTCCACGTCGGCATGGTCTGGCGTTGAAGTGATTTTCACGGGAACCAAGGCGTTGGCCGATGCCGCCGGCGCCTTGAAAGCGTCACTATTCACCAGTGCGTTGATGAGCTTGGCCGACATTGCCTCCGCCAGCTTCGTGTCCATGGTCGTGTCGGTCGCGTCCACGCCCTGGCCTTCATTGACGGTCTCCCCGGCATCGTCCCGGTGCGAGAAAAGCACCTTTCCGGTTTGAACGTCAATGACCTTGATCGCGGCCGTCAACGAGTAAGTGGTTGACCGGGTGCTGACGCCATAACCGTTGAAGGTGTGGCTCTCGTGTCCGTAGTCAATGATCGCGCCGGTCAGGATGTAATGCACGCCGGCCACTTTTCCGAGCGCCACGGCGGTCTGCGGGTCCGTGACTCCCGAAGCCTGCAAGCCCTGTTCGCGCATGACCGTGTTCAATTTTTCACGCTCATACACGTCAAACCGGCCGGAGTTGACCAGGGCATCCGAGATGATGTCGGGCAATCCGTGGGTCAAGGCGGTAATCTTGTCGGAAGTAAAATCCGCAACGGCGATGGACGGAAGATCCGCGCCAAAGAGAGGCGACAGGCTAAACAGAAGTGGGAGTAATATGAGTTTTTTCATGGTTGGTTTCATCGGTTGTTTTTGCATTTTCATGGTTGCGAATCACGGCACAACAAAACGGAAAAATTGCTGGCTTTGAGCTGGTTTGTAAATGTTCGTGTATTCATGGTTTGATTTCCGTTTGTTTGTTGTGTTTGTTTGACTGTGCTGACGCTGCCGTATTTGCTCGCCGCTCAAAACCGCCCGCGCTTGAAAACGCAACGGCGGCTTGAAAATTATCGGCGGCTTAAAACCAGCCCTTTTTGTTCTTGATGTAAGTGTTGACGAAATCCTCGTCACTTTTACTCAAATAAATGACACCCTCTATAATTGAAATAAAGGCGCCCAAACCGCACGTGCAAAACACAATGATAATTTGGATTATACCTACCTTTGTGTAACCCAGGTAAAATTTGTGTAATGCCAATGGACTTACGAAGATGGCGAGAAGTCCCGCCACAAGTTTCTTTTCCGCTCCAGGTATTTTATCGCTCATATAGGTTTCCTCATGTTCAAATAGTCCAGTTGACGTTCAGTCCGGTGTTCTTTGTTATGTGTGAATGTTTGATATTCATAGGTTTGTCTTTCTTTCATTTGTTGATGGTTTGGAGTCTTAATTTTGTTCTTTCATGTTTAACAGGGTTTTACTGAACTAAGAGCACCCGATAGAAACGGGCCGGGGTGTTGGCGACCGCCCCGGCGTCCAGATAATTGGTAACGCTGTCGCCGTCGCCCGCTAGGACGATGTTCGGGCTGACATTGGACCAAGTTCCGCCGAGGTTCGTCGTCGCTTGCAAGACATTAGTAGTGCCACCGCCACACATCCAACTTACCATCTCATCATTGCCCGCGTTCGTGGCGGAGAGAATGTGGAAGTAGGAGGCGGCGTTGGTCGGATTCATGCCGGTCAGAAATTTCGAGTAATTATCCTCACCGTCGCCGCTGGGGTCGGCGGTGGGCGCGGCGTCGGGATCGTTGGTGCAGCCAAAATACTGCTCCTGCCACGCCGGGAACGTCCCGATGGCCTGCAACAACTGGTTGCTGATGGAATCATACATGGCCTGGGTCAACATATTGGTGGTGACGCTGTCGGGAGTCATGAAAATCGTGACCGGGGCATAGCAGAGGTTCGTCACGCCGGGCGTATTCAGCGGCGTGATGGCCAGTTCGCCTTCGATGAGATAGACCGTTTGAGTGGAGGAACAAGGATCGTAGCCAGTGATAAATTGCGTTCCACGGGTGCCTATCGCACCGACAGGGGTCTCCATATTTACGCTACCAGGATCAGTTTTTCCAATAAGCCCTGAGGTATAAACAAACAGGCCTTGGAGCAAATTAAAAAAACCGCTGCCGGAATGGTCGGCGGCGTGATAAACAAATTGATCTATGCTCATCCTTGCACTTTCAGAAACTGCGAAAGTCGTGTTATCGGCAAATGTTATATTAACTGCGCCGGATTTTGACGTTTCTACAACGTCTCCCTGATAGAGCGGATCACCAACTTTGAGAGTGCTATGTGAACCGTCCAGGCGTGTCACCGTGACCTTACCAACAATTTTAACCACGCTGCCGACGATTGTCGCTGGTAATACCACCAAGCTGACAGTGTCCGTGGCCGTAGTATAATCCACTGTGTCAGTAGGAGTAAAGATGACGGAAAGGGTATTGGTGCCGACGTTGAGCACTGTGCCATTAGGCGGGGAATAGGCAAAGCCGCCGGCCACGTTCGCCGTGGCGTTCAACTGCGCGGAACTTAATGGCGTGCCATAAATAATTGCGGCGGGGTTGTTCCATGTAATTGTCGGAGTCGTCCTACAGGCATCGCAGCCACCCTGTTTTTGCAATGTTAATGATGGCCCACCTGTTATCGTGCATCCGCTTAAAGCCCCGCCAAACGAAGTGCCATAAGTTTGGCCATTACAGGAATTAACCCAATTACCACTGAGACTTATTGAAGTGCCAGAAACAGTTCCGGATACTGGGCCTGAAAACGTTCCACTGCCAGTAATCTCACACGTGGTTTCATCATAACATAAAATTCCGTCTTCGATACCACTACCAGAAACGATGCCGTTGCTTACAGAAAGCGTTAATGTAATAGTTCCAGAATCAGTTAGATTGCAAGATGTAGTTGTAAAACTATAAGTTCCGATCCATGTCCCGCTCCAGCATGCGTCCGGAACTTGTTGCTGGGCATTGACGATATGGGTCAATAAAAAAAATCCCATGTAGGCCGGCACAAGGAACAGATTTTTAATACGTGTTTTCATTTAGCGTTGCTCAACTTTTTTACTTTTTCATCGAATTGCAGGTTTGTTTTTTGCATTTTCATGGTTGCGAATCACGGCACACTGAACCGGTAAAACTGCTGGCGTTGAGCTGGATTGTAAATGTTCGTGTAACCGAAAACCCCGAACTGGTCGAACTGGTTGGTTAGAACCGGTATCCAGAGTCCAAAAGGCGTCGCGACGTTTGTCGTTGTGTAGAGGACGAAAACGGCGTTGGTTGGTCCGCCAACTCCGTTGACTGTGAGGCTTGCGCCGGAAATGACCGGGAAACAAACCCGCATCGTATCTTCAAGCCCATTGACGGTGAGACCGTAGGTGCCAGCGCCGTTAAGATACCAACTGCTGACCAGAATGGTGAAGTTACCGCAGTTAGTCGCCGTGTAGGTGATGCTTGAAACCGTGCTGCTTCCGGCCGTTTTAAGCAGCGTGCCATTTGGTCCGTATAGTTCGAGATAGCCGTCGACGTTCGTAGTGTTTAACTGGAGACTGATCAAGTCGCCTTGACACGCAGTGAATGACCACATGTCCAAATCGCCCAACGTAATGGTTCCGTAATATTTTGTAACTCCAGCCATGGGGCCGCCTTCATCACCCGCCGGCACAATATAGGGTTCGGGAGCTTGCGCCAGATTCAACACATAAGTGCCGGTGCCGTTTAGATAATAACTGCTGACCACGACGGTAAAGGTGCCGCTGTTGGTGGCCGTGTAAGCGACTAGAGCATCCACATAGCCGCTTCCACCCGTCGCCAGCAGCGCACCATTCGGCCCATACAGTTTAAGCCAGCCGTCGAAACCGGTCGCGCCCACCCGCAGATTGATGCTGTCGCCCTTGTTGGCTGTGAACGACCACATATCCTGATCTCCCAAAGTGATGGTTCCGGTCGCGTTGGCACCATTGGTCAGCGTTCCGCCATCATCACCCGCCGGCACAATAAAAGGTTCAGGAAATTGGGCCAAGCTCAACACATAAGTGCCGGTGCCCTCAACGCCGCCGCGATAGCCGGGGTCATAATAGGCACTGACCAGCACGGTGAACGTGCCGCTGTTGGTCGCCGTCTCCGTAATAAGATTATCCGTGCTTTGGCCTTGAACCAAGGCCAGCGACGCGCCGTTCGGCCCAAACAGTTGCACCCGGCCATAGAAACCACTCGTGCCCAGCCGCACGCTGATGTTGTCGCCCTTGTTGGCCGGGAACGACCACATTTGCTGATCGCCAATCGGGATGGTTCCGGGATAAGCGCCACCATTGGTCATGGGACCGCCTTGATAACCCGGTGATACAATGAAAGATTCAGGCGCCTGGGCCAGACTCAACACATAAGTGCCGATGCCATCAACGCCGTTGTTATAGCCGGGGTCATAAAAGACACTGACCAGCACGGTGAATGTGCCGCTGCTGGTCGCCGTCTCCGTAATAAGATTATCCGAGGATTGGTTTTGAGCCGTGGCCAGCAACGCGCCGTTCGGCCCATACAGTTGCACCCGGCCATAGAAATTGGTCGTGCCCAGCCGCACACTGATGCTGTCTCCTGCGTTGGCCGTGAACGTCCACATATCCTGATCACCCAAGGTGATGATTCCGGGATAAGCGCCACCGTTAATCATGGGGCCGCCTTGATCACCCAACGGCACAATGAAAGATTCCGGTATCTGGGCCAGATTCAACACATAGGTGCCGGTTCCGTGAGCGGTTGAACTGCTGACCAGGACAGTATAGGTGCCGCTGGCGGTCGCTGTGTCGGTGATGAGGTTGTCCGTGCCGGCTTGAGCTGTAGCCAGTAACGCGCTGTTTGGCGCATACAGTTGGAGTTTGCCGTTGAAACCAGTCGTGCCCAGCCGCACATTGATGCTGTCGCCCGCGTTGGCCGTGAACGTGTAGGAATCGGCCACGGTATTGGTAAAAATGGTTCCAGTCTGATTTGCTCCATTGATGAGAGTTTGTGCGTTGGCAACCAGTGACAGGTTGAACAGCAGAACAGCCGACAGTGCGGCCAACGACATTGAATTATATTTGGATTTCATAATAGCTCCTTGAGGTGAACGGTTGGGTTGTATTTGATTGGGGAAATGGCTGCGACAAGCAAGGTGCCAGCCCTGCTCACCATGGATGACTGGATGAGCAGGCGAGTCGCGTTGCGTGTTGACGAGGAATCGTGAAAGTGGAACTCGGAGGGAAGCGGGTCGGTGGAGAAGTGCGGGGCGGGGCGGTCCAGCGCATTGTCAGACAGATACAGACTCTGATCGCCAGACCACGGAGGCCCTCTTGCGGTCGCTGTGTTTAGAAACATGACCGGTTGTGCGACTTCGCTGCTGGCGATGACGATGCCAGATGAGTTCAGCGGGATGTGGCCGATGCGGGTGACAGTGAAATCATTCTGGAAATTATTGTCGAAACGGCTTCTGGTCTGTCGGCGGTGGTGGCACAACAAATCATTGATCGGGGGCATGGCACATTCACACGTCACGGTGTAAGCGCCGCTGTTCGGGATGATGACATCGTCGCCGGACGCGGGTGCTTGCACTTGATTGGGCGACCAGTTGTTGGCGGGCAAACCCTGGGCTGTGGTGGTGGTATTGCCGCACCAGGTCAGCAGGAGCAGGGCGGCGAGGCTGACGATAAGACATCTCCTGGCGTTTTGGCTGGCAACGAGAATTTTTAGGACACGGGCGTTCATAGTTTCTTTCTTTTTGCAGACAGGCTGGAAGCACTGTCCTACGCATTCAACGGCCTATCAGACGGCAAGTCAAATTTCTTTCTCATGCCGGCGCTGGCGGGGTCGTTGAAGGGAAATTCGCCGTCGGCGGCGTGCTGGAACTGGCGGCGGCGCACGGCCAGACTTTCCACCATTTGCGCCAGTTGCTTGCGCGTGTCCGTGGCGTCGCCTTTGCCGCCTACTTGCGTCACTTTGGTTTTTTGATAGGCGGCCAGGGCGGATTGCAAATCCGCGCCGTGTTGCGCGGTGATTTTTGGCAGGGTGTCGGTCTTGAGCTTGTTGAAAATGTTTCCGGCGGCGGTTTCCAGCGCGGGGCGGCTGATGTCTATGTTCGCACCAATGGAGTATTCGGCGCGCGCGGGATTGCCATTGGGATACTTCATCCGTGCCTTGCTCTGGATGTAATGGATTTTGTCGAGCAGGGATTTTTTGGCGGTCGTTTCGTCGCCGGTGTCCATTTTGGCATCAGTGATGGCTTGTGACGCGCCGCCGGTGTATTGGCTCATGCCCTGCAAATCCGTTCCTAACTGCGTCATAAACGCCGTCGTGACAATCTGGTCGTCCTGAATTTTGGCAAGAGTGGCCGGGTCGCTGGCCACGCCGTAAATGGTGTTGGTGCGGCTGATTTCGGCGAGTTGGTGTTTGTCCAAAAGGCCGTGGTGTTTCGGGGTTTTGCCGTCTGGCGCGGGAGTGGGTGTTGGGTCAGCCATAGTTTTTCAGGGGTTTGAGGTTGGAAGTTGGCAGTTTGGGTGGAAATTGGCGAAAACGCCGGTTTTTAAGGGAAATCCGTTGATTTTTGGGGAAACTCCGTTGTTTTGCGACCACACTCCTTTGCCGCAGAAATCCACTCCACTGAAACGGAAACACACTCCGTTGTCCCGGATTGCCGTTTCGTTGAAACGACGGCGCACTCGATTGGTTTGTGAGCGGACTCCATTGCGACAGTTTGCCGCACCATCGTTTCTGACACGGACGCCATTGCCGCGAAATGCGAGTCTCTTGCGTCGGAAAACGACTCCGTTGAATTGCGATTGAAGATTGCCGCCGGATATTTTGCCGCGATTGGGTAAAAGAATTCCGCCGCTTGTTGCGCGGTTTTTGGGTGGAGCTCTGAATGTCCTGAATTTCCTCATGGCTTGCGCCACTTGACTTAAAAGAAGCGCGGAGGAAATGTCAAGCCAGATTTTCAATTTTGCCGGAATGTCACCCGTTATTGCTGATACGGGTGAAACTGATACCGGCCAGAAATGGCCGGGTGCGCCGGAGAAAAGGCGCTGGCGTCAGGATTATTTTGCCTTCAATGCGGTGATCGCGTCGCTCGCGTCTTTCACCACACCTTTGTCCTTGTCTTGCAGCAGCGGCTCGATGGACGGGATCACGCTTTTGTCGGCAAGCACGGCCAGTGTGCGGCAGGCGTCGCGCTTGACGTTGGCGTCAGGGTTCTTGAGCAGCGGCGTGATTTTTGGGACGGTGCTTTCCGCCTTGAGTCCGCGCAGAGATTTCAGGCCGTCAATGATCGTGGCTTTGTCGGCTGAATCCAGCAGCGAGGCGATGTTCTTCAAATCGGCATCGCTGACTTCTGCGCCAACGATGCCCAGGACGCGCGCGGTCTTGCGTTTGACAGCAAGGCGGTCGTCGGTCAGCAGCGGCTTTATCTTGGCGATGGCGTTCTGGCTGGTCGGATAATTTTTCTCGATGCCTTGCAGCGCGGCGATGACGACCTTCTCCTTCGATGAGGCGAGGTCGGCGATGCATTGATCCTCGGTCACTTCCTTGGCCGGCGCCGGCAGGCAGAATGCGAGCACGAAGCTGCCGAGAAGCATGAATTTCCAGATGGCTTTCATTTTCGTTCCTTTCGTTTTATTGGTTGCAACGGCCTTGGAAGCTAGCCCAGCCCGCTTCAGGTTGTCAACCGCGTTTGCTCGGAGAATTCGGCTGGGCTTGCGCTTGCCTTGAAATCGTTTTGCCCGCAACTTATGCGCCCGTGCAGGATCTCCTGAAAAAAATCGAGGCCGACGCCGGGGCGCGGCTGACCTTTTCGCCCAACGCCACGCCGGCGGAAAAACTCGCGCGCTACAAAAATTTTCTCAAGGTCGAGTCGCACCGGCTGAAGCTGCAGCATCGGGCAGGCGCGGGCGGAAAGGAAATCTGCGAGGGCCGGGCGGCGATCCTGGACGCGCTGTTGCGGCACTTCTGGGAAACCACGGTGGAAAATCTCCCGGCCCAGGCGCAGAAGGGGTTTCCGTCCATCGCGCTGGTGGCGATCGGCGGTTATGGCCGCGCAGAGCTGAATCCGCACAGCGACATTGATTTCATGTTTCTGCATGACGGCCAGGTGTCCGGCGGTCGGCCGCTGCCCGGTCTGGCGAGGCTGATTGACGGGGTGCTGTATCCGCTTTGGGACATCGGCCTGAAGGTCGGCCATTCCGTCCGCAATCTGGACGACTGCGTGAAGGTGGCCAACACGAACATGCAGTCCAAAACATCGCTCATCGAGTCGCGGCTCATCATCGGCAGCGCGTCGCTGT
Source organism: Verrucomicrobiia bacterium (assembly GCA_036511615.1). Classification (GTDB taxonomy): domain Bacteria; phylum Verrucomicrobiota; class Verrucomicrobiia; order Limisphaerales; family UBA11358; genus UBA11358. The sequence goes on from DATCBW010000026.1 coordinate 19,630, forward strand.
TCCAGAAATTTCAAAAGACCATCGTCAACAAGTGCGTGGTCGGCTTCGAGGAAAAATACATCGCCGCGCGCATCGAGGACCAGGCGACGCGGCGCGGCAAGCACGGCGACTCGGCCTGCATGCAGGAGCCGAACATCAAGAACGGCTGCGGCGGCCTGCGCGATTTCCAAAATCTGCTGTGGATGGCGTTCTTCAAATACCGCACGCGAACGGTGCGCGACTTGAACGAGTCCGAGTTCGTCTCCGAATCCGAACGCAAACAGCTTGAGGCCGCGTATGATTTTCTGCTGCGCACGCGGACAGAACTGCATTACCACACTAGCCGCGCGGTGGACGTGCTTGGGAAAAATTACCAGCCCGCCGTCGCGCTCAATCTCGGCTACCCCGACCGCTCGCCCAGCAAACGCATTGAAAAATTCATGCGCGACCTCTACACGCACATGAGAAACATTTTTCTCACCACGCGCACGCTGGAGGAGCGCATGGCGCTGCTGTCGCCGCAGCAGACCAGCAGGTTGAGCAAATTACGACGGCTGCTGCCCGGCGCGTCGCCGCGCAAAATGCCGGAGCCGGTGGACGGATTTGTGTTTGTGGCCGGCGAAATCCGCGCCGCGAGCAACCGTATTTTCCGCGATTCGCCGCGCCGGCTCATGCGCGTTTTTCTGCACGCGCAGCAGCGGCGGTTGAAACTGCATCCCGATCTCGCCCAGCTCATCCGCAACCAGCTTTCGCTCGTGGACCGGAGTTTTTTGAACGACGAGCATGTGCGCGAAACTTTTTTAACCATGCTCGAACGGCGCGGCGAAGTCGCCCCGATCTTGCGCGCGATGCACGAGGTCAACCTGCTCGGCAAATACATTCCCGAATTCGGCAAGCTTACCTGTCTCGTCCAGCACGAATTTTACCACCAATACTCCGCCGACGAACACACGCTCGTCTGTCTCGATCAGCTCGACAAAATCTGGGAGGCCCAGGCGCCGCCTTACCAGCATTACGCGCCGCTGCTCCAAAGTCTCGAACGCCCCGGCCTGCTTTATCTCGCGCTGCTGCTGCACGATGTCGGCAAGGCAGCGGCGCACGAGCGGGGACAGCACGCCAAGGCCAGCGCAGTCATGGCGATGCGCGCCGCGAAACGGCTGCAGCTCGAAAGCACGGCGGCAAACACGCTGCGGCTGCTGGTGGAAAATCATCTGCTCATGGCGGGACTCTCGCAGCGCCGCGATCTCGACGATCCGGCGGTCGTGCGCAGTTTTGCGCGGCAGATCGGCACGCCGGAAAACCTGAACCTGCTCACGCTGCTGACGTTCGCCGATTCGCAAGGCACGAGCGACAAGCTCTGGAACGGCTTCAAGGATTCGCTGTTGTGGCAGTTGCATTCCCGCGCGATGACGCTGCTCACCGGCGGCACGGAGTTCGTCCGCGCGGAAAAGGAGCAGCGCGAGTTTCTGTTCAAGGAAGTGCGCCGGCTCGCACCGGAAACCATCGGCGAAGAGGAATTAAATTCGCATTTCGCATCGCTGCCCGCGCGCTATTTTCAAATCCACCTCGCCGAGGAAATTCTCGCCGACCTCGAAGTCGTGCATCATTTCATCCGACGCCAGGTTTTGGAAGAAGAAGGCACGCTCTCGCCCGTCATTCAATGGCGCGACGAACGCGATCGCGGCTACAATCTGGTCAAAATCTGCACGTGGGACCGCGCCGGTTTGTTCAGCAAAATCGCCGGCACGTTCAGCGCCGTCGGGCTGAACATTTTGAGCGCGCAGATTTTCACGCGCGGCGACGGCATCGTGCTCGACGAATTTTTCGTGAACGACGCCCGCACCGGCAATCTTGCCACGGCGGAGCAGCACGAAAAATTTGACCAGTTGCTCACAAAAATTCTGACGGGCGAGGACGTGGGACTGCCCGCGCTCATCGCCCGCCAGCGCGAAATCCGCCCGGTTTATCAAGCCTACGCCGGAGAACGCATGGAGACGCAAATCCGTTTCGACAACGAGGTGTCCGACACGCGCACGCTCATTGAAATTGAAACGGAAGACCGGCTCGGGCTGCTCTACGCGATTTCCGAAACGTTTGCCGAATTGAAGCTCGACATCTCGGCTGCGCGCATCGTCACCGAGCGCGGTGCGGCCATTGACAGCTTTTATATCTGCGAATTGGCCGGAAAAAAAATCAACCTTGCAGAACGCCAGCCCAGGATCGTGGGGAAATTGCTCGCCGCCATCGGCTCGCTGGAAGCCATCGTGTGATGCGCAAAGCGGTTGCAACCGTCGCTGCCGTCTGATAAAAAGCAGCACGCTTCGAGGAGATGCCTGATTGCAGCAATCAAGCCGCGAATGCGGGTGTGGTTCAATGGTAGAACGTGGGCTTCCCAAGCCTGAAACGAGGGTTCGATTCCCTTCACCCGCTCCCACTGCAATAATCTCCAATAAAATAAGCCAATGCTGAATTTTCATTTTTTAAAAAAAGCCAAAGTGAGAATAAAAGTGAGAATGAGAATGGTCGTCTCATCGGGTTAATAACGCAATCCAGCTTTGTTTCGAATGGATATTTGATTTCCCCAATGTGCTGCCGGTGAGAATCAGCTATTGCTTCTGGCATTTTGCGAAGCCGGTGAAAGCAGGCTGTTTTCTCCGTTGACATCATGGCAACCAACTTGGTCGTATTCGGAATCCAAGAAATAAAAAAAACGCGCCGGAAAAAAAATCCTCGGCGCGTGTCGGGAAAATTTTGGAATTGCATTCAAGTCCCATCCGCTTTTTCCAGGCCGGCGATCAGCCGGGGCAGCAACGCGTCCTTGGCAAACAGCGCCGTAATGGTGGCGGGACATTTCCTTTCCATGGCCGACCGGCTCCATTGCCGGATGCGTTCCGCCAGAATTTCCCCTTCGCCGTGCCGCACCGAACACCAAGGATGATTGGCATCCGGACGATCCAGGATTTCCGTGACGTGGCTGGGCTGCGGGCCGACGTAAATTACCGGCGCGCCGACCGCCAGGATGTTGTAAATCTTGCACGGATGCACGAGGCCGAGCATGGCGTCGCCCATTACGACTACCTGGGCTTCGGCCGCCGACAACGAGGCTGATAGCTGATCCAACGGCTGATACGGCAGGCACAAGACATTGGTGCGTTTTCCGGCTTCTTGCCAGCGTTGCACGCGTTTGAATTCGCTGCCGCCGCCGACAAAGCAGAACGCGATGGACGTCTCGGTTTGCAGCCGTTCCGCCGCCTGCATCAACGTGTCCAGCGGATGCACCGGACTGTGGTTGCCGGAATACATCACCACATATTTATCCTGCAACCCGTGCGTCCGGCGAAACTGTTCCCGACCCGCCGCATCAAACCGCACGTCCTGATCCTGCGACCAGGGCGGCAGCACGGCGATTTTTTCCGGCGCAATGCCCTTGGCAACGATGCGGTCGCGCATGAAACGGTCCAGCGCAATGATCCAGTCTGCCCGTCGAAAGCTGAACCGCGACATCCGCTCCAGCATTCTGGCGGCGAACGAATCCGCCCGGAGCCAGCCGGCGGCAATGGCCTCGTCCGGGTTCATGTCCATCACCCAGTAGCAAAACTTCGCCCGCCAGAGTTTTGCCCGCCATGCGCCGATGAAGGAGATCAGCGGCGGCGTGGTCAATGCCATCACGACGTCGTGCCGTGGCAAAAGGAGCAGCCGCGCGCAGCAGAAAAAAATGAAGCCGGCAAAATCCGCCGCCCGCCGCCACTTCGCCTGCTTGCCAAAGCGCGTGGAAAAAATGCGGATGATTTTGACGCCGCGCCACGTTTCCTGCGCGGGAAATAATTTATCAGGATTGTCATACGCGCGCCGCCCGGTGACGACGGTGACTTGATGCCCGCGTTCAGCCAGAGCAACCGCGAGATCGCCCAGATGTTGCGCCGTGGAAACGACATCGGGATAAAACGCCTGGTTGAGCAGGAGAATTTTCAAACAGCGAAAGGTTTAACAAAAACAAATGCCGCTGTCCCGAAATTTGAGACGCGGCCAAGCGATATAAATTATCGCATCAAACCGGAATTTTTGGAGCGCGTTGCTGACGCCAGATGCGGATGCCGCAAATGCTGAAAAGACCAGCGGCGGAAATTGCACCCCATGCAGCAAGTTCGGGAACCGGAACAACATCATTAAAGTTTGAACCAGCCGTTAAATTATCCACGGTTTCGACCGGACCTGATGAGCCTTGACGAAAGTTTATCGCTCCAAATGACGTTGGATCTGTTCCACCATTATTGGCCGCAGTATAAGTGACATAAGAAGAATTATTCCCCTCAACACTGCTTGTGGGATTGACATATAGGGTCATTTGGTCATTTCCGCTTCCGGCTCCTCCGCCGTTTACAAATGTGTATTCCAGCACAATTCGATAATCAGTATTTATGCTCAAAGCAGTTGATCCATAGGCAAGGGTGGCACCTGTATTCGGCGCAATCCCAAAGAGAAAAGTTGATCCGGTGCCGCCCTTTACAGCAAGCAGGTCAAAAAAACCTGAAGTGTCTCCACCGTTTGCAACCACATGAAGAAAATAGTCGGCGCTATGGGTCTCCGTTACGACGATGTCTGCTGCAACATAAAAACTTGTTCCGGCGGCCGCGGATACTGTTGATGAGAGGGCTTTGTAAGCATCCTGCCCGCTTCCGCCCACCGATACTGCACCGCTGCTTACTTGTATGGGTGTTGTAGTTGTTGATCCCGTTTGTGTCCATCCATTTTGACCCACGAGATTTCCATCACTGTCTGTATTAAAATCATCAGAAAAAACAACTGACCCATCACAAAACGCATTTGCCAAAAACAACCCCATGCCGAGAAAAGTTGTTTTGATAAAACTGCTTTTCATGATGCCTTGGCTTTTGTGTTCTAGTTTTTTCATCTGATTTCTTCTGGTTTCTTCTGGTTAAAATTGATTCGAGCTGGTTCGCCCTGCCGCCTTGACCGATCCGACATTTATTCTCAATTTGGTGTGTTATCCGCTTTTCAAAAATGGAATTCAAGCAAAAGCATCGCTTGGATAAAAGTATAAGGCCAGAAAATAATCGGCGGTCGTTGAATCAGAATTTTATCCAGTGTCCAGTGTCATTTCTGTGACGGCGGCGTCGCAACCACCAGCTTTTCCAGTTCCGCGCGCACGTCGGCCTCGGCGGCGGCGGCGCTGGCCGGGCCGGTGACGGCGATTTCCAGCGAGCGCTGGCCGGGATTGCGCTGGCCCGCCAGCACGGATGCCAGACGGTTGCCATAAGTCAGCCCCATGGTTTGAAATCCCTGCGCGCTGGCACGGTCATCCCACAAACAGTAAAACACATAAAATGGCTCCGGCGCATCCGTCACCTGATACACGAGAAATGGCAGGTGCAGGCCGTTCACGTCAATCCATTCCTGCTGGGAAAGAGATTTCAGCGTATGTCCGGCGGCGGTCATGCAGACTTCCGGCGTGTGGTTTTGGGCCAGATGAATGGCGGTGCGTCCCGGCTTCCACCGTAAAAAAACCGCCTGCCAGGTCAGATCGCCTTCCGGCCAGGCACCGCTGCGGCCTTCGTCATAACGGAGAATCTGCCGGGTCCGCTCCGGCAGGGGCAGTTCCTTGAACGCGGGATTGTTGACCGGCCAGGCGATGGTCCATTCCACCGCTGCGGGCAGACGCTCTTCGTGCCAGCGATACCATCCCTCGACCGAAACTTCGACGACGGCAATCCAGGCGAACAAGGCCAAAGCGGTTTTTTGCAAACTTGAAGGTTGAAGGTTGAAGGTTGGAGGCGGTGGAGTCTCCGGTTTCCGGTTTCCGGTTTCCGGTTTCCGGATTGCCGCACCCTGTTTTTTGCCCAGCCAGAAGCCCAGCCCCCACAAACTGAAAAAGCACGCGACCAGAATGGTCACGCCCGCCGGATCGTGCCACGAGGCGATGGCCGTCACGCCCTGCCGCGCCGCGACCCACACCAGCAGCGTCATGCGCACGAGATTGAACAGCAACGAGAGGGCGAAACCGCCGAGCGCCAGCCCCAGCCGCCGGTAAAAATTCAGCCGGTAAAATTCGCCGAGAAACAGCGAGATCATCAGCGTGGCCTGAAACGACCGGATGCCGCTGCACGCTTCATCAATGCCCACCACGCCGGTCGCCACCTCGATGACGTTGCCGTGCGGCATGGCCGGGATGCCCACCCAGTCCAGCAGTTCCACCGTTGCCGCCGCGTCCAGGCGCGTGAAGCCCTGAATAAGGAACTGCTCCATCCCGGTCGGCCACGGCACGGCCACGAGGAAGAAGCAGACGGGAAACACAAAATCTGAAACGCTGAAACGCTGAAATGCCGGAAGCGACGCCACACCCGAAGCCCTCACCCCCAGCCTCTCTCCCATCCGCTGGGCGAGGGTGGCATCGGCCTCGCCCCGGCCGGAGCGGAGAGGGAATGCGGCAAGCACCAGACGAATAAATATCAACGTCAGCCCGACGGTTTCCAGCGCCAGCGCCCAACTGGTCAAGCGCCAGCCGGGATTGGCTTCTTCGATCAGCCGCGTGGGGGCATAGAGTGCCGCGCAGAGCGCAAATAGAAAATAGAAGGTGGAGGATGGGGAACTGGCTTCCGGCTTCTGGCTTCCGGCTTCCGACTGCTGGATTTTCTGCCAGATCAGAAACCCGCACAGGAACGGCACCGCCCAGCCGTAGCCGTATTGCGGATTGACTGTCCACTCGATCCGCAGATCGTCAACGAGGACAAACCAGAGCCAGGCGAACGGCAGGGCGCAGAGCACCTGCTGAAACGCTGAAAACGGAAACTTGAAACCTGAAACTAAAAGCACAAAATCATGTCCCTCTTCGCAGACGTGTCTTGGTGTTCAAGGACATGCTGATAAAAATGGCTGTCAGTTCATCCGCTTCACTCCAAATTGGTTCGACTCTGTCTGGCTGAACGCCGCAATCATCCCGCAACAGTTCCAGCCATAACTGGCTTTCATCAGCCTCTTGGGCGCATTGCTCGATTTTTGAAATGAATTCGCCATCAGAACGCGCCCGCGATGCCTCGCGGTAATTCGCGACAACTGACGTGCCTGACCGCAAAAGCTGTTTCCCGAGAACCCGAATTTCCTCCCGGCTTTTGTCCAATTTGATGTAAAAGCGCACCACTGCGCTGGCGAACGCCTTTGTTCTTTGCTTCAATGCCGCTTTTCGTTCATCCATAATTTTCTCCTTTCGGGTTTTCAGTCTAAAGTTTCCGCTTTCCGATTTCAGGTTTCAGGTCTCAACCTTCAGGTCTCTAAAACGGACAGACTCCATAGCACACCCAGTAGCCGAGCAGTTTCAGATATTCCGATTTGACATAAACGCTGATGCCCTTGGGACGCCATTCGGTCTTGGGATAGGCATAATAGGACGGCCGCGAATAAAATTGAATGTCCGGCGCGTAATGCTCAAAGCACGCCAGCGCCCGGCGCGAATGATACCAGCTCGTCACGATGATGACACGCTGCGCCTTCATCTGCCGCAGCAGCGGAATGGAAAACCGCGCGTTTTCCCGCGTCGTGCGCGATTTGCTCTCCAAGGTGATGGCCGCAGCAGGCACTCCATCTTTCTCCAAAAATTCCCTGTTCAACTGGCAGTCGCCGGCACCAGTGACCAGAATTTTGGGGGCCTCATCCTGCTTGAAAAGTTCCGCTGCGCGCTGGGGGCGTTCCAGCCAGGCACCCCCCATGACGACGATGACATCCGCCGTCACCGGCCCGCTGTCCACCGTCAGAACCTGCTGCGGGAAAAACCACGCGACCGCCGCGAACACCACGACCAGCGCAGCCAGCGCCAGAAAGATTTTCAGGATTTTACGACGCCGCCACATGACCTTGTTCACATTATTTCCACCTTCCAATTTTTCGGCGTTCAGCGTTTCAGCTTTTTAATTCCGCTTTCCCCGGCTTCGTCGTCACAAACGGGCCGAGACAGAGCACGTCCATGTCCGTGCGCACGAAACAATCCACCGCCTGCTGCGGCGTGTCCACAATCGGCTCGTTCTCGTTGAAACTGGTGTTGAGCACCACCGGCGTGCCGCTCTTCTGCGAAAATGCTTTTATGAGATCGTAATACAGCGCGTTCTGCGACTGCTTGACCGTGTGCAACCGGCCGGTGTTGTCTTCATGGCAGACCGCCGCCAGCGCCGCGCGCTTGTCCGGCTTGATCTTGACGACGTGCATCATGAACGGACTCTCGACATTCTGCTCAAAATAATCCGGCACCGCCTCCGCGAGAATCGTCGGTGCAAACGGACGGAACGCCTCGCGCCGCTTGATTTTCTGGTTGATCAAATCCTTCATGCCCGGCCAGCCCGGATGCGCGAGAATGGAACGGTTGCCCAGCGCCCGCGGCCCCCATTCGCTGCGGCCCTGATACCAGCCGGTGACATGGCCGGAATTCAGATGCGCCGCCGCGCGTTGCAGCAGACCAGCGCGGTCGAATTTTTCAAACTTCAAACCCGCACGATGCAGCGCCTGTTCCATGTCGTTTGTTGAATGTTCCGGTCCCCAGGACGCATGGTCAATCAATCCGGCGCGCGGCTGGTTCAGCAGGGCATTCCAGACATACAGCGCCGCGCCGATGGCCGTGCCGTCGTCTGACGCCGCGCACTGGATGTAAGATTTTTGAAACGGCGTTTCGCGCAGTATCCGCGCGTTGCATACACCGTTGAGCGCGCAGCCGCCCGCCGTCACCAGCTTGTCCGTGGGCACGCGCCGGTGCAACGCCAGCAAACCCGCCAGCACGACTTCTTCAAATCGCGCCTGCACCGAGCAGGCGATGTCATTTTCCCGCTGCGTCAACGGCTCGCCCCGGACGCGCGGCGCACCGAGATGACGCGCCAGTTCTTCCGAATACAGTGGCGGCAAAACGATTTCGCCGGTCGCGTCCACGCATTCTTCCAGATTTTTTCCCAACGGACGGAAGAAACGGGGATTCAGCCGGAACTGACCCGAACACCTCATCCGGCCTGCGGCCACCTTCTCCCCATGTGATGCGGAGAAGGATTCCCCTTGCACCGAAACTAGTTCGCGCATCAATTCCAGATGCACCGGCTGGCCGTAGGCGGCGAGGCCCATGACCTTGTATTCCTCGCCGAATTTGCTGAACCCGATGAACTGGCACAGCGCCGTGTAAAAAAATCCGAGCGAATGCGGCACATGGACGCGGTCCAGGATTTCAATTTTATTTTCACGGCAGCGCGCAAACATCGCCGAGGTGAAATCACCGGAACCGTCGTAGGAAAAACCCGCCGCCTCGTCGAAATCGCTCGCAAAATAGGAGCTGGCGATGTGCGCCAGATGATGCTCGACGCGGGCGGTTTGAAACCGGCAGTCCGCCTCGTTCACGCCGCAGGCTTCCGCCATCATCCGCTGGACGCTGTGCATTTTGCCGCGCCGCTGAAAATGCGTCAGCACTCCGCGTGCGGACTTGACCGGCGATTTCAAAACGTGCCGCACCTTGGCGGGCACGTTGGCATTGCTGTCGTTGCCGATGGCGACGTGGTCCACGTCGCGGATGGTCGCCCCGGCCATGCGCAGCACCTCGGCGATGGCGCGTCCCGGAAACCCGGCCACATGTTTGTGGCGCGCTCCCAGCCGTTCCTCGGCCACGGCGGCCACGAGCTTGCCGTCCTGCAAAACGCAGGCGGAGGAATCCGGGTGGAACGCGTTTAATCCGAGAATGAGGTTCATAAAAGACTGCTTAAATCTGAAACGCTGAGATGTCGAAAAGCGCCATTTTCAAAAACGCTTCGACTCCCCCAGAAAGCTCAATGCGATTTTAATCGTCCTGCTGCGCGTTGCCCGGCAAGAAAGTCGAACGGCAAATGGACGAACAACCCATAGAACTGTCCGCCCAGCAAATCTCCAAAATCCTTTCGATCCAGCGTCAATAATACTTGCGACCAGGCGAGCGCCGTGAAGAGAATCGGACGGTCTTTGCTGGCCGCAAAAATGACCGGGCGATCAAGCGAGACAACGTCGTCCACAAGGACAAGTTGTCGGCGCAAATGAATCCAGGAAGCTGATGCTTCAGCAGAAAATTTTGGGAGATTTTTCAGAACTTCATTGACGGCGTAGGGACTGGTTAAAAGCACCCACCGTGACGGAGAAGCCAGTTGAAAAACGACGCGTGAAGCCCCTTGGTCTGAAATGCTTGCGGCCAGAAGCACGCTGGTATCGAGAAATATCTTCACTTTTCAGCCAGGAAACGGCGATAACCTTGTTCATCATCCGTTATCCACTGTTGAACTTCTTCCCGGCTGAATTCTCGCGGTTCTGGCAACTGCCCCGCGCCCGTGCGCAAGCGCGTGGCCAAAAACAGAAATAATTCCTCTTTCTGCTCCAGCGGCAGCGCTTCGGCGGCAGTTTCGATTTCAGCCAATGTGCTCATGCGCCAAAAATAACACTGAAACATTCCGGCGACAAGCCCCGGCCATGCGCAGCACCTCGGCGACGGCGCGGGCGGGGAACCCGGCGACGTGCTTATGGCGCTGCCCCAGCCGCTCCTCGGCCACGGCGGCCACCAGTTTGCCGTCTCGCAGCGCGCAGGCGGATGAATCCGGGTGGAACGCGTTAAGCCCAAGAATCAGGTTCATAAAATCAAATGTTCAAACACAGAAAACTGAAATGCCGAAAACCGTTCTGAAACACAAAAGGACTAAAGGGAACCTCCGAAAGCCACTTTTCGGCGGTTCTCTTTAGTTTCGTTCCCCGGGGTCCGCCTTTGCTCCCGGTTCCCGGCGTTTATTCCTGTCTCCGGTCAGGCGGAAAACAAACTCCAGTCCCGTGAAGGCGCCGCGCAGTCCCAGCAGAAAGCCGATGCCAAAAATGAAGAGGCTGAACAAAGCTGCGGTGACCGGCAATAATCGCGTCAGCCATAAAATACGCCGGGCGCGTTCGTTGCCGATGCTTTCATTGAAGGCGAACAGTTTCATGGCGTCGCCCCGATACTCGTTGAACGCCGGCTCAAACTGCTTTGTCAAAAACTGCCGGGCGTCCTCCAATTGTCCCGCGCTGACCAGGTTGAAATAATCCTGCCGCAGGCGCAGGTTCAGGTCGCGCGCCGATTGCACCTTGGAAAAAAGTTCGCGATCCTGCGGATTATGGATGGCGGCCGCATATTGATCCCAGTCGGTTGCGGTTGAATTGGCCGCAATCTGCCGCATGAGATTTGAGCGCGCGGCGGTGGAAGGCAGTTCCGTCAGCAACTGCAGGTTCTGCCAGTTGTCGTCCATGCGGCTGATCGCCTTGCCCGCGTTGATCAGGCCGGGCATGGTATCCACCACCACCAGGCGCGATTCACGTTGCAGCGACCAGCCCAGCCAGCAGACGGTGGCCGACACGGACAAAAAAATGACCGAGGCCACCAGACCAAGAGTGAATGATTCTTTGCGAAACATAAAAAACGACCAAAAAAAACGTTCCGAACCGGGGGGTCAGCCGGGAACCCGGCGGCACACCTAAAAAATGCAGGCCGGCGGCGGAATGCGGCCGGCCAGCCATTCATAGACTTCGGTCATCTGCCGGCCCGGCAGCGTCCAGCCATATTTGCTTTGGATCAATTGCCGGCCGCGCAGCCCCATGGCGCGCAGGTCTTCCGGCGGAACGGCCAGGGCGGATTTCAGGCAGTCCGCCAGCGCCGCCACGCCCGTGTCAATCCACCAGCCGCACTGGTGCGTTTCCAAATCCCGCCACGGCGTGGCGTGCGTGGTGACGACCGGCACGCCGCAGCCCAGCGCCTCGGCAATGACCAGTCCAAAATTTTCGCTGAAGGACGGCAGCACGAACAAATCGGCCCCGGCATAGCACTTCCATTTGGCGTCGTCCTCCCAGATTTCGCCGCCGTAACGGATTTGATCCTGCAGTCCCAGTTCGTTGACCAACGCCATGACCTCCGCCAGATGCCCGCCCTCGTCCGGCCCCACGATGAGCAGTTCCCAAGGATCGGAGACCGGAGACCGGAGACCGGAGATCGGACCACCGACTGCTGATTTCAGCCTTTCAGGTTTCAGCGTTGCAGCGTATTTCTTCCACGCCCGGACCAGTTCCAGCAATCCTTTCTTGGGATGAATGCGCGATAAAAAAAGCGCCCGCCTGACTTCAGGCTTCCGGTCTCCGGCTTCAGCCTTCTGAATCACCTCCGGGATGAACACCCCGTTGGGAATGAGCGCCACCGGGTTTTTCAAACCCAGACGCCGGAGGCTTTCCACTTCGGCTTCGGCCGTGGCCCGCAGGCAGGCGGCCTCCCGCAGGCAGATGTTTTGAAACAGCCAGTTGACCAGCGTCTTTTTGAAGCGCGACCTCCGCAATGCCCACGGCTCCAGCATCCCATGCGCGGAAACCACATACGGCCGGCCGGTTGCGCGCGCCCAGCGCAACGTCGCCGCCGTGGGATACTGCCAGACGCCATGCAGATGCACGATGTCATTGGCGCTCCGTTGCAGATGGCGAAACAATCCTGGGGCGTAGCCGAACCGTTTGGGACCGGCGATTGGGAAGCTGCGCACGGTCACAGGCACCCATTGCGGCGCGTCGGCCTCGGTGAAGGCATCCTGCAGCCCCAGGATTTCCATCTGCACGCCGTTCTTATGCGTCTCCATTGAAAGGTGGCGGACACTTTCATACAAGCCGCCGCCCAGCCGGGAAATGGAAGTCGTGACATGGGCTACGCGGATCGGTTTCATGTTTTGGCGATCCTCTGACCGATTTCTGCATACAAAGCGGCATAGTGCCCGGCAATGGTTGCCGCCGAAAAACGCTTTACGTTTTCAAAACCTGCCGCCACCAAATGTTGGCGATAATCCGCATCGTGCCACACTCGCAATATCCCTTCTCGGATGGCGGCCGCGTCAAACGGATCCACCAGGCAGGCGGCTTTGCCCGCCACCTCCGGCATGGACAACAAATTGCTCGTCACTACCGGACGGCCCACGGCATTCGCCTCGATAATCGGCAGCCCAAACCCCTCATAAGTGGAAACAAACGCCACCAAGTCGCACCGTTGAAACGCCTCCACCAGTTCCCCGTCCGTCGCGTTTGGGGTGTTGGTATGGCGGATGCCGGATTGCTTCAGCATCATTTCTTGCGCGGTTGTCAAACGCCCCAGGATGTGCAACCGGCAGGTTAATCCGGCCAGCGCCGGCACCAGCCGCTCGAGGTTCTTGTTGGCGGCGGTGCCCAGATGCAGAATTTCCGGTTCCGTTTCATTGAAAGTTTTTGGCGACGGGAGCAGATCAGCGCCCACACAGTTGTGCACGACCCGGATTTTTGCCGGATCACAACGGACATGACGCAGCAATTCCCGCCGAGTGGATTCAGAAATGACTGTCACCAGGGCCGCGCGCCGGATGGGAAGATCATACCAAAACCATTTGAACACCCTCCGCCGCCAGCCCCGCAACCGTTCCAGCGAAACGCAATCATGAATTGTCAGCAAGGTGCGCCGCTGGTCCAGCGCCAGCGCCAGATAATGCACGTCGCCCGTAATGTGATTGATCTGCGATTGATGCCTGGCTGCATCCACCAGGTTTTTGATGCGCGGGAAAATTCCCTTGCTGAAATGCGGGCAGACATGGGCGGAACAGATGACCCCGTCGGGCATTGCATTGCGGAGCCCGGCAAAGAGCCGTTCAATGCTCTTTTGACCCGTCATTGGCCGGCGGTGAAAATGAGTGACGTTGATCAAAACAGAGGTCAGAGATCGGAGGTCAGGATTCAGAGATCAGAGATCAGAAACTGGCCGGATGACGGGCGTTGTGGGAAAAGCGCGATTCAGACTCGCTCTTGACTGAGAAACTCGATCCGGTTCCGCATATCCTTGCTCGTCGGGTCGGCGAGTAAACGGATAATGCGCCGCGCCAGTCCGCCTGGCCCCCATTTCTGCTGGTGAATGAGGATGATTGCCGTGGTGTTCCCGTCCGACATGGAGCCATTGGGCGTGCAAGCGGGCGAAGTCCGCAATGTTGCTGGTGACGAGCACACGCTTGAAGGAGGCCGCGAAGCGCAGTTGTTCGTCGTCAGTTCGTCCGCACCGGCCGGCTTCGCTGGTGGTTTGCAAATTGATTCCGCGCGAACGCAAAGCCGCGATGAGCGCGTCCGATTGCGTATCCTCGTCGAGATAGAGATCCGGCAGGGTCACGCCAGGTGGGGTTCCGGAGACAACTGTCCGGCCAGGTCGTCCTCCTCCCGGAGCGATGCCTGGATTTCATCGGGGTTGGCCAGTGCGTAGGCCAGGGCGGCGTAAATCTGGGACAAGGAGAGCGAGTTGACCATGCCGAGCATCTCCTCCGGTGCATAACCGAGTTGATGGTAACGGGCTATCCGATGAACCGGAACGCGGGTGCCGGCCAGGCGCGCGCGCCCTCCGCATATCCCCGGAGTCGCCTCAATGATGGAACCAATGCTCATGGCAATTAAATTATCCCCCAACGCCTGATTGTCCAGTTGGTTTTCATTGCTGTTTGGGCGGGTCCGCCTTCGCCACGCAAGCTCCAATGTTATTGAGCGCAGTCGTTCTAAAGCTGTCGAGATCCGATATTTCAAGCGTCATGGTAAAACCCTATGCAAAGCCGTGAAAAAGGCAAGAAGTCTGGGCGTTGATGGCAAGGATTTTTGAACCGCGAACCACCCGAATCACACGAAAAAAAGACTGCTGTCGACTGGTTTCAAGTTTCAGGTTTCAGGTTTCAGTTTGTTTTCCCCAGCAGCTTCCGCAGCAACGTCTTGATCTGCTCCCGATACCGCTCCGGGGTGAACTGCCGGGCGAACTGTTGTGCGATCTGTCCATCGCGTGCCAGAGACTCGCGGTCGTGGGCGTAATGTTCCAGCCGTTGCGCGATGGCGTCGCTGTCCATGATCGGCACGCGCCACGCAGGGTCGGGAACCG
>DATCBW010000027.1:0-8406 GCA_036511615.1 Verrucomicrobiia bacterium
TGAAGAACATGATCACGGGTGCCGCGCAAATGGACGGCGCGATTCTCGTGGTGAGCGCCGCCGACGGTCCGATGCCGCAAACGCGCGAACACATTTTGCTCGCCCGTCAGGTCGGTGTGCCGAGCATCATCGTATGCCTGAACAAAGTTGACCTGGCCGACGCCGATTTGCTGGAGTTGATTGAAATGGAAATCCGTGAACTGCTCACGAAGTATGGTTTCCCCGGCGAAACGACGCCGATCATCCGTGCTTCCGCGACGGCGGCCCTTGACGGCAAGCCCGAAGGCGAGAAAGCGATTGCGGACTTGCTCGACGCGCTGGACTCGTTCATTCCTGACCCGGTTCGCGAAATTGACAAGCCGTTCCTGATGTGCGTCGAAGACGTGTTCACCATTGAAGGCCGTGGCACAGTCGTGACCGGTCGTGTGGAACGCGGCATTCTCAAGAAGATGGAAGAAGTTGAAATCGTCGGTTTGAAAGACACGCGCAAGACCGTGGCAACCGACATCGAAATGTTCCGCAAGCTGCTGGATTCTGCGAGCGCGGGCGACAACGTCGGCGTGCTGCTCCGTGGCACGACCAAGGACGAGGTGGAACGCGGCATGGTTTTGGCCAAGCCGGGCACGATCAAGCCGCATACCAAGTTCAAGGCGGAAGTTTATGTTTTGACCAAGGATGAAGGTGGTCGTCACACGCCGTTCTTCACCAATTATCGGCCGCAGTTCTATTTCCGCACTTCTGATGTCACCGGCACGCTGACGCTGCCGGCGGGCATCGAAATGGTGATGCCGGGCGACAACGTCTCGGTGGAAGTGGACTTGAAAGAAAAGCCGATTGCGATGGAAAAAGGCCTGAAGTTCGCGATCCGCGAAGGTGGGCGCACCATCGGTTCCGGCATCGTTACGGAAGTCATCGCCTAAGGCGAATTTGTTTCGGGAGCGCGGAGATTTTGAACCTCCGTGCTCCTTTTTTGTCCGAAAGACGGCGGGATTTGACGGCTACGGCGTTAGCTCAATTGGTAGAGTAGCGGTCTCCAAAACCGTTGGTTGAAGGTTCAAGTCCTTCACGCCGTGCCAGTCTGCGAACTTGGAGAGGTGGCAGAGTGGTCTATCGCGGCGGTCTTGAAAACCGCTTTGGCTTAACCGCCAACGGGGGTTCGAATCCCTCCCTCTCCGCCACTTTCGCAGGAGCGAAGTGAAGGTGAAGGCTGCCGCGCCAATGTAAGAAGTGGGCGGGCTAAACGTCGGTGCGCCTGAAGCCATGGCTCGGCAGGCCAGCAAGCCGGAAACGGCAGAAAGAATTTAGTGAATAATTGGATTACAATTGCGATTTGGGCGGTGGTGATTGGCGGTTTCTTTGGCTACCTTTGGTGGCAGGGACAAATCCAACGCCTCGCGCTTTATGTGCAGGAAACCCGCGAAGAACTCAAAAAATGTTCCTGGCCAAGCTGGATTGAACTGCGCGGCTCCACCGTGCTGATCATCATCGTGGTCGGCCTGCTCGGCCTGTTCATCGTCGTCATTGACCAAATCTTGATGCGGGTTTTCATCCGCTAAACAATTTCATGCCAAACCAGTGGTTCATCATTCAGACGCTTTCCGGCCAGGAACACAAGGTCAAGGACAGCATTGAAAAGCGCGTCAAGACCGACGAGATGCAGGATTTCATCAAGGAGGTCATGGTGCCGATGGAAAAAGTCGTCGAAGTGCGCAACCAGAAAAAGACCGTGTCCAACCGCAAGCTGTGGCCCGGCTACGTTTTCGTGGACATGGTGCTGCTCGACGACGAGCGCCGCATCATTGAGAAGCCGTGGTATTTCATCCGCGAAACGCAGGGCGTCATCGGCTTTTTGAGCGATCCGCCGCAGCCGACGCCAACCGAGGAAGTTGAAGCCATCAAGGCGCAAATTTCCGCGTCGGAAGAGACGGAAAAACCGAAGGTGAATTTCGCGGTCGGCGAGACGATCAAGATCAACAACGGCCCGTTTTTGAATTTCAGCGGCGTGATCGAGGAGATTGACCCCGAGCGCGGCAAGTTGAAAGTCACGGTGAACATTTTTGGACGCAATACGCCGGTGGAACTGGAATACTGGCAGGTGGAAAAAGCTTAATAAATTTTATGGCGAAGAAAATTACAGGAATGATCAAGTTGCAGATTGCCGCCGGACAGGCCAATCCCGCGCCGCCCGTCGGCCCGGCGCTCGGCCAGCACGGCGTCAACATCATGGGCTTCTGCAAGGAATTTAATGCAGTGACCAAGAACGACGCGGGACTCGTGATTCCTGTGGTCATCACGGTTTATCAGGACAAGTCGTTCACGTTCATCACCAAGTCGCCGCCCGCGTCCATTCTTTTGAAAAAAGCCGCCGGCATCACCGCCGGTTCCAAGACGCCGAACAAGGACAAAGTCGGCAAGGTGACACGCAAACAGGTTTTGGACATCGTGAAAATGAAGTCCAAGGACATGAATTCTTCTTCGGAAGAAGCAGCGTTCCGTGTCATTTCCGGCACGGCGCGCAGCATGGGAATTGAAGTTGTCGGATAAAAAATAAAAACAACAAGAAAGCAAATTCTATGACAAATGAAATGTGCGAAAAAACAATCCAAGGGTTTGGACATCGCTCAAATGCTGTTGTCCTCGGCATAGCTTTCTTTTTTGCATTGGCTGGCTCAGGACTCGTAATTTTTTTTGGCGGGTCGGCAATTTGGGGAATTTTGATTCCACTCTGTTTCATTACGATTCCTTCAATTCATTATCTTTGCCAAGAAATTTTGAATCTTCGCAAACGAGTCGAAGATTTGGAAAAGAAAAAAAACTCGTAATTACAATCGCGGGAGAGCTAAAAGCTCGTTTGCACCGCACCAACATAAATGCCCAGTAAACGATTCAAAAAAGCGCTCGAAGTTGTGGATGCAAAAAAAACGTATCCGCTGAAGGATGCCGTCGGCGTCCTCGCAAAATTTCCGAAGGCGAAATTCAACGAGACGATTGACCTCGCGTTCCGCCTCGGCGTTGACCCGAAGCAGTCGGACCAGATGGTTCGCGGCACGGTTCCGCTTCCGCACGGCAGCGGCAAGACGGTGCGCGTTTTGGTTTTCACGCGCGATGGAAATGCAGCCGAGGCGGCGAAGGCTGCGGGCGCGGAATACGTCGGTTTTGCCGACATGATTCAAAAGTGCAATGAAGGCTGGAATGATTTCGACGTGGCGATTGCCACGCCAGAAGCGATGATTGAAGTCCGCAAGCTCGGCAAGGTTCTCGGACCGCGCGGCCTGATGCCAAATCCAAAAACTGGCACGGTCACGGACGACACGGCGAAAGCCGTCAAAGAAGTGAAGGCCGGTCGCGTTGAATTCAAGACGGACAAGGCCGGAAATGTCCATGTCATTGTCGGCAAAGCTTCATTCAAGCCGGAGCAGCTTGAAGAAAATGCCCGCGCCGTCATCGAGGCCGTGGCCAAGGCGCGCCCCACGAGCGTCAAAGGCACCTATATCAATTCCTGCACGCTTTCGGCGACGATGAGTCCGCCCGTGCGCGTGGACATCCGTGAATTTACAAACAATTAACCCAATTTTCCCATGCGTGCTGAAAAACAACTTTTGACAAAGGAATACGCCGCGCGGTTGAACGCTTCGCCGTTCTTCATCGTGGTCGGCTACCAGGGCTTGAAGGTCGAACACATGACCGAACTGCGCAAACGCCTGTCGCAGGCGGGCGCGGAAGTCCATGTGGTGAAAAACACCGTGTTCCGCGTGGCCGTGAAGGAAGCGGGCGTGGCGGACTTGAACGGTTCGCTCACGGGCCAGCTCGCGGTCGTGACCGGCAAGAAAGACATTTCCGCCGCCGCGAAGGCGCTGAAAAATTTTGCGGCAGAATTCGACAAGCTGAAATTCAAGTTCGGTTACTTGAACAATCAGCGTCTCGAAGATTCGGCGATTCTTGCGCTGGCCGACTTGCCGAGCCTAGACGTGCTGCGCGCGAAGCTGCTGGGCCTGTTCAACGCGCCAGCGACGAAGCTGGTCACCTTGATCAACACGCCGGCAACGATGCTGGCGCAGGTCATCAAGGCGAAGACCGAAAAGGCCGAATAACCATTTCCGGGTTGAAACGAAAATTTCAAACCGGGGAAACAAACAAACATCAACAACGTAAATCGTCGGTTTGCAGGCCGTGAACTGAAATTCGCCGTGGCCGCGGCGGACGACGAGACGACAGAACGAAAGTAATAATATGGCTGACATTGCAAACCTGGTGGAAGAATTGAGCAAGTTGACGGTGATTGAAGCCGCCGACCTGGTGAAACAACTGGAAACCAAGTGGGGCGTTTCCGCCGCCGCGCCCGTCGCGGTTGCGGCTGCTGGCGCGTCACCCGCTGCTGGCGCGGCTCCGGCCGCGGCTGCGAAAGACACATTTGATGTGATTCTCGTTTCCGTTCCGGCGGACAAGAAAATTGCGGCCATCAAGGCCGTGCGCGAAGTGAAGGCCGGCTTGGGCCTGGCCGAGGCGAAGGCCCTAGTTGAAGGCGCGCCGAAACCGGTGCTCGAAGGCGCGAACAAGGCGGACACGGACAACGCCAAGAAAAAGCTCGAAGAAGCTGGCGCGAAAGTGGAAGTCAAGTAAGTTGTCAGACTGGGGCGGCGGCGTTGTGCCGTCGCCCCGTTCCCACCGTTGCGGGAAAATAATCTTGTTGAATTCAAAAACAGTAACGTCGGTTGTGGTTGTGGCAGGTTTGCCGTTGAACGCGGCGGGCCTGTCTTGTGTCGTTAAATAATAATTGCCAGTGCGGCGCAGTTGCCGCCCCCGAAAGGAAAATCAAAATGCCATCGCGAGTCACAGAACGTATCAATTTCGGCAAAATCAAGGAGATCGTCGTTCCGCCGAACATGATTGAGTTGCAGACGAATTCCTACACGGAATTTTTGCAGGCCGATGCGTCGCCCAAGAAGCGCAACAAGCAGAATGGACTGGAGTCCGTCTTCAACGAGGTGTTTCCCATCAAAAGCTACGACGAGAAGATTGAGCTGGAATACGACTCGTATGAAATCGGCGCGCCGAAGATTGACTGGCTCGAATGTCTGCGCGAGGGTCTGACCTATGGCGCGCCGCTTTATGTCACCTTCAAGCTGCGTGAAGAAGGCAAGGGTGCGAAAGAGGAAAAAGTGTTCATGGGCGAACTGCCGCTGATGACGCCACAGGGCACGTTTGTCATCAACGGTGCGGAGCGCGTCGTCGTTTCGCAATTGCATCGTTCGCCGGGCATCGCGTTCGAGGCCACACAGCATCCGAACGGAAAATTGCTGCACAGCTTCCGCGTCATTCCCGACCGCGGTTCGTGGTATGAGGCGCAGTTCGACACGAGCGACCTGCTTTACGTTTATCTCGACCGCAAAAAACGCCGCCGGAAATTTTTGACGACGACGTTCTTCCGCGCGCTGTCGTTCCTCGATCACGAAACCAAGGAAAAAGGCGCTTCCAAGTCCAAGGACAACGGTGGCCTGACGCGCGGCACGGACGAGGAAATTTTGAAGCTGTTCTACACCATCGAGGAACTCTCGGTGAAGGAAGCGGAGAAAATTGAAGATTTGCAGAACCGCGTGCTGGTGCAGGACGCCGTGGACGAGGAAAAAGGCCTCGTCGTCGCGCGCGCGTTTGAGCCGCTCTCGAAGGCGGTTGTCAAACAGATCGCCGAACTCGGCATCACCAAAATCAAGGTCGTGGACACTTCGGTGGACGAAGGCAACATGATCAAGTGCCTCAAGAAAGATCCGGCCAAGAATGAGGAAGAGGCGTTGAAGGATATTTACCGCCGCCTGCGCCCTGGCGATCCGCCGACGGCGGCAAATTCCCGCGCGTTGCTCAAGCGTTTGTTCTTCGACGAAAAACGCTATGACCTCGGTCGTGTTGGCCGTTACAAGATCAACCAGAAGCTTGGCATGAAGGCGGACAGCCGCATTTTGACCAAGGAAGATTTGGTGGCCGCGACGAAGTATCTTTTGAAATTGAAAAAAGGCGAAGGCTCGCTGGATGACATTGATCATCTGGGCAGCCGCCGCATCCGCACGGTCGGCGAATTGCTCGCCAATCAATGCCGCGTCGGTTTATCGCGCACGGAACGTCTCGTGAAGGAACGCATGACGCTGTTTGACCAGAGCGTCGAGGCGATGACGCCGCAGAAGCTCATCAATCCCAAGGCGCTCTCGGCCGTAATCCGCGATTTCTTTGGCCGCTCACAGTTGAGCCAGTTCATGGATCAAATCAATCCGCTCGCGGAACTCACGCACAAACGCCGCTTGTCGGCGCTCGGACCGGGTGGTCTTTCGCGCGACCGCGCGGGCTTTGAAGTCCGCGACGTGCATCCGTCGCATTACGGACGCATTTGCCCGATTGAAACGCCCGAAGGCCCGAACATCGGCCTCATTGCGTCGCTCGCGACGTTCGCGCGCATCAATGATTTCGGTTTTCTCGAAACGCCTTACCGCAAGGTCAAGGACGGGCGGGTGACGGAAACCATTGAATACCTCACCGCCGACCGCGAGGAGCAGTTCATCGTTGCGCAGGCGAATTCCACGATGGACGAAAAGGGCCACTTTACGGACGACCGTGTGGTCTGCCGTCAGCGCGGCGAATTTATTGACGTGGAGCCGACCAAGGTGGATTTCATGGACATCTCGCCGAAACAGTTGGTTTCCATTGCCGCGTCGCTGATTCCGTTCCTCGAACACGACGACGCGAACCGCGCGTTGATGGGTTCCAACATGCAGCGCCAGGCCGTGCCGCTCCTCGTCACCGAGGCGCCGCTCGTCGCGACAGGCATGGAAGACCGTGTCGCCCGCGACTCGCGTGCTGTGCTGGTTTCGGAAGAATCCGGCAAAGTCGCTTCTGTGAATGGCAATCAAATTGTCATCACTGAAAACGGCCATCTGCCCGAAGGCAAAAAGAAAATCAAGCACGACCCGGAGAACGGGATTTCCGTTTATCCCGTCCGCAAGTTCATGCGCTCGAACGCGGCGACCTGCATCAACCAGAAAATTCTGGTGGCGAAGGGCGACCACATCCGCAAAGGCCAGATCATCGCCGACGGTCCTTGCACACAAAATGGCGAACTAGCGCTCGGCCGCAATGTGCTCGTGGCGTTCATGCCGTGGAATGGCTACAACTTCGAGGACGCCATCATGATCAGTGAAAAGATCGTGAAGGACGACATTTTCACCTCGATTCACATTGATGAATTTGAAGTGGCCGCCCGCGACACGAAGCTTGGGCCGGAGGAAATCACGCGCGACATTCCAAATCTCGGCGATGATGCGTTGAAAAATCTCGGCACCGACGGCGTCATCCGCGTCGGCGCGGAAGTGAAGCCCGGCGACATTCTCGTCGGCAAAATCACGCCGAAGTCCGAAACCGAACTCGCGCCGGAAGAGCGTTTGCTTCGCGCAATCTTTGGTGAAAAAGCTGCGGACGTGAAGGACACTTCGCTCAAAGTTCCGTCGGGAACTTACGGCATTGTCATGGACGTGAAGGTTTCGTCCAAGAAAGATGGCGAGCGCACGACCCGTTCCGCTTCCAGCGAGGAAAAACGCCACGCGAAGCAGATCGAGGACGACCACAAGAAAAAACTGGGCGAATTGCAGGACCAGTTGACGGAGGCGTTGAGCAACATTTTGCTCGGCGAAAAAATTCCGCTCGACGTCGTGAATTCCGAGACCGGTGAAATCATCATTCCGGCGAATCGCAAAATCACCAAGACGCTTTTGCGCAAACTAGCGACGGTTTACGACCGCATCGAGATTGATCCCTCGCCGATCCGCAACAAGATCAGCGAAATCATCGGCCAGTTCAAAAAGAAGTTCGACGATTTGCAGATGCAATACGACGAGGAAATGGAACGCGCCGAGGCGGGCGAAGGTGTCGAAGCCGGCATTGTCAAGTCGGTGAAAGTTTATATCGCGTCGAAACGCAAATTGTCCGTCGGTGACAAGATGGCCGGCCGTCACGGCAACAAGGGCGTCGTCGCGAAGATCGTGAAGGAAGAAGATATGCCGTATCTCGCGGACGGAACACCGGTGGAAATTGTTTTGAATCCGCTGGGCGTGCCGAGTCGTATGAACGTCGGGCAAGTTTTGGAAACGCACCTCGGCTGGGCGGCGAAATTCCTTGGCTTGAAATTTGCCACGCCGGTTTTTGACGGCATGAAAGAAAAAGACATTCGCGGCTATCTCAAACAGGCCGGCTTGCCCGAACACGCCAAAACACATTTGATTGACGGCCGCACAGGCGAACAGTTCGATCAGGAAATTGTCGTCGGCTACATCTACATGATGAAGCTCGGCCACTTGGTCGCGGACAAGATTCACGCCCGCGCCGTCGGGCCTTATTCGCTCGTCACCCAGCAACCGCTCGGTGGCA
>DATCBW010000028.1:0-7565 GCA_036511615.1 Verrucomicrobiia bacterium
CAACAGGTTCAACGGGTTCAACAGGTTCAACGGGTTCAACAGGTTCAACGGGTTCAACAGGTTCATCGGGTTCAACCGACTCGTCCGGCGGGTCTGGCACACCTGATTCGTTAAGCCTCTCCGGCTTGTCATCCAAGCCCGTCGCCTCGGTGACATTCGATGCAGCGTCAGCGTCCGATAATACAAGCGTTTCGAAGCGCCTCTATTTATGGATGTGGATGATCTTAATCCCGCTGGCCGTCGGTCTGATTATTTATTCGGTGGCGAGTTATTTCACCCTGAAAAATAAGGGCAAAAAATAAGAGTCTTTTCTGGTTGCCCGTGCGTCGCCGCTGCGACGCGCAACAGTGCGCACCATCGCCGCCACCAAATCAAGCTCACGTCCCATCAGATTTCCGTGACCGCGTCCGGTTTTGCTTCGAGCAGCTTGAATTGGCCGTTGCCGTTGTTTCCTTTTCATCGGTGTTCATCTGTGCAAACCTGTGGTGAAATATGGCTGCTGAAAAACCGATCATCATCTGCACACGTGGCAGCGCGCTCGCGCTGGCGCAGGCCAACCTGATCGCCGCGCAATGCCGCGCCGCGTTTCCCCGGCTGCGCTTTGAGTTGAAGATCATCAAGACCACCGGCGACAAGCTGCAAAAAGCTTCGATGGCCAAGAAAGGCGAGACGCTGCCGAAAGGCCTGTTCACGAAGGAACTCGAAGTCGCCCTCGTCAAAGGCCAGGCCGACCTTGCCGTCCACAGCCTGAAAGATTTGCCGACCGACCTGCCCGCCGGCCTGATGCTCGCCGCCACGCCGAAACGCGAGGACGTGCGCGACGTTTTGATTTATCGCGACGCCGCGTTTCTGGCGAAGCAAAAAGAAACCATCAAGGAACAAGCTGATTGGACTCCCGGCCAAAGTGATTTGCGCGGCTACAAACCGCATCTCAAGCTCAAGGATTTTCCGAAAGGCGCAACCATCGCCACCAGCAGCACGCGCCGGAAAATGTCGCTGCTCGCACTGCGGCCGGATTTAAACATCGTGGAAATTCGCGGCAATGTCGCCACGCGGATGCAGAAAGTCGCCGAGCGCGGCGAACTGGATGCGACGATTCTCGCTCTGGCAGGCATGACACGGTTGAATTTCAAGATTAACAGCGACGGCACGCTCGCCGGCGACGCCGTGCCGGACGGTTTGCTGGCGACAGTGTTGAGCTTGGATGAAATGCTGCCGTGCGTCGGTCAGGGCGCAATTGGCATCGAGATTCGCGCCGATGACGAGCGCACCGCCAAAATCGTCGAGCGGTTGAATCATTTTAACACCCTTCACGCGGTGACGGCGGAACGCGCGTTTCTGCGCGGCATGGGCGGCGGCTGCCAGAGTCCCGTCGGCGCGCACGCGGAAATTTCCGAAGACAAAATTTCGCTCAAGGCGGTTTCCTTCCGCGATGAAACGGTGAAACGCGGCGAAGGAAAACGTCCGATTGCCGAGGCGGCCACGCTTGGCGAACAGATTGCGGCGGAATTGAAATGATTTCGTCCGGCTGAACTGTGTGCCGGATCAAAATTCACCCTATCGAAACATATGCTGACCGGCTTTCGCAAATCACCGTTACGACAATCATATCAAACCCCCAATCAGTTTGGTAAAGAAACACAGTTCCTGTTTTATGGTTCAGGGCGAAAAACGCCGCCCTGCCGGTCGGCTTCCGCTTGCAATCGTTGCTGAAGGCTCTGGCGCGTCCATTCGCGGCCTTCGGCCATCACTGCCAGCTCAAGCTCACGCAACGATCGAGGTCGCGTCGGTTCATATAGTCTCACCTATAACGGCGTCTCGGTGACGTTCGCCAGCGGCAGCTCGACCCTCACCAGTGTGTCCAGCCGCACCGGCTCAACCGGCACCGTCAAGCCCCTGGCCGTCACCATCGCCTCAAGCTGGGTCAACTCGGCCACCTATGCCGACACCCTTACCTTTACCATCACCGGGAATTGACCGTTCGCGCCCAAAAAACTAATTTATCACAAAGCCGCCTTCACCGGTGGCTTTTTTTCTTTTGCCGATGGAGCCGCCCGAACCTTGGAGGGAAAGTTAGTCGCAAATAAGGACTGCCTTGTGATGGGACTTGCCTGTTTCCGATAACAAATTCGTTGGCCGCGCAGCCAACCAACCGTGCGAATAAAAAGTGAAAAATACTATTCGCAAAGCTATTGCTTCAACAACTCTTCCGCAATCAGCACGGCGTTGAGCGCCGCGCCGCGAAGCAACTGGTCGCCGCTGACCCAGAAGCACAGGCCGTTGTCCAGCGCGCAATCCAGGCGGATGCGGCCCACTTCACAGTTGTATTTCTCGGAGGTGAACAGCGGCATCGGATACTTTTTATTCTCCGGCTCGTCCACGACATCCAGGCCGGGTGCGTTTTTCAAAACGGCACGCGCCGCTTCGACGGAGACCGGCTTTTCAAATTCCGCGCTCACGGCGACGGAGTGTGAACGATAAACCGGCACGCGCACGCACGTCACGCTCGCGCGGAACGCGGCGTGGTGCATGATTTTCCGGCCCTCATTTTCCATTTTCATTTCTTCCTTCGTGTAGCCGGTCGGCAGAAAAGAATCCACCTGCGGCAGCACGTTGAACGCGATCTGGTGCGGATAAACTTCCTTGGTTGCGGATTTGCCCGCGACAATTTCCTCCACCTGCCGCTTCAATTCTTCAATCGCCTTCGCGCCCGTGCCGCTGACGGCCTGGTAGCTGGAGGCAAAAATTCTTTTGACGCCGAACGCCTGATGCAACGGATACAGCGCCATGAGCGTGATCGCCGTGGTGCAATTCGGATTGGCGATGATGCCTTGGTGCCATTTCACGTCGGCGGCGTTGATTTCGGGAATCACGAGCGGCACCTGGTCGTCCTGCCGGAACGCGCTGGAATTGTCCACCACCACGCAGCCGGCCTTGGCGGCGATGGGGGCGAACTCTTTTGAAATGTTCCCGCCGGCGCTGAACAGCGCGATGTCAACTCCGTTGAAGGAATCTTTCGTCAGTTCCGTGACCGCGATTTCCTGTCCGCGAAATTTCAATTTCTTCCCGACCGAACGCGCGGACGCGAGCAGCGTCAGTTTGCCGGTCGGAAAATTTCTTTTTTCCAGCGTCTTGATCATCTCGATGCCGACGGCGCCGGTCGCGCCGACAACAGCCACATGCGGATTGCGGTTCATAAATGGCCTGACAATCTATCAGAAAAATGGCGAGCGTCAATTTCACTCTTGGCCAATGCATAAGAAAAAAACGGGAACAAATGCCGGGTTGGAGCCTCTCACTTGCCATGAGAACATTCAAATCAACTTCGATTGTCTTAATTCCTGGAATTGTAACGGCCTTGCTGGCGGCTACCGCGCCCCTAGCTAACGCCGCCGCCACCATCTGGAATGGGCCAACCATTTCCTTCAGTCACACCGATGAGAATGGCCTTCAGGATCAATTGACACCGGGCGTGGCGCTCACCCGCAGCAGCGCCGGTGGAGGATTGTATAATTCCATGACGGAAAGCGGCGCCGTTTCCGGCATCAGCCCCGCAGACACGACATGGGCCATCGGATCGCTCGCCAACTATAATACGCTGTCTTACGGCCCGTGCCCCTTGGAGTCCGGAAATCATCCGCCGGGCTATGTGGGAACAACCTTTGTAGTGCATTTGATCAACGAGGACATTTTCTTTTCTCTTACGCTCACTGATTGGGGCGGGGAAGGCGGCAGCGGGGATAAAACCTTTTCTTACTACCGCTCCACGCCAGCGGTAGCCCCACCGACACCAACCATCAGCATCACCAATCCGGCCGGCGGCGCTGTTTTTGCCGCCCCAGCAAACGTGAACATCGGAGCAAGTGCCACGGTAAGCAGCGACACGGTTACCAACGTGCAATTTTTCACCAATGGCGTTTCGTTGGGATCAGTTCTGACTGCTCCTTTTAGTCTCACGGCCAACAATCTGGCGGCCGGAGCTTACGCTCTCAAGGCAGTGGCAACCGCAGCGGGAATCTCCGCAACTTCTTCGGTGGTCAACGTATCTGTGGTCAACCCGGCCCCGCTCAATCTTTCTGGTGCTGGCATCAACAATGGGCAATTCACATTCAACTATGGCGCCAATGCCGGACTGTCTTACGTCATTGAAAGTTCGTCCAATCTCTTGAACTGGGTGCCTCTGGTGACCAATGTTGCGCCCGCCAGTCAGGTGCTGTTTTCCAACGCATTGAATTCAAACGGAGCCAACTTTTATCGCGTGGGCCGGCTGCCCAATCCTTGACCACCAAACAATTTGCGGTGACCGTCATGCACTGAAGTGTGACGGCCTTGGGGTTTGCCTCCTATGCGCCTGTCACAGATAAGACGACTATTCTGGCCGGTTGGACTGACGCTGGTTGCAAGCGCCGTGATGCTGCTTTTCAATTCCTGTTCCACGATGGATCGCACCGTGGTTGTGCCATTGCAAATCGAGGGCGCAACTTTTGTCGGAGACAAGGCCTGCGCTGACTGTCACGCAAATATCGCTCGCGCTTTTCCCGCCAGTCCGCACGCGCGGCTGCATTCGGAAAACAGCGGAATGACCGGCCAATCCGGCTGCGAATCCTGTCATGGTCCCGGCAGCAAACACATTGCCTTGGCCGGACGCGGCGGGCTGGACAAATTCATCATCAATCCCGGCAAGGATCCGCAGGCTTGCCTGCAATGTCATTTGGGGACGCAGGCTCAATTTCATTTTCCGCAGCATCATCCGGTGCTGGAGGGCAAAATGAATTGCGCGCAATGCCACGATCCGCACGGCATGGACATCATGAAACCGGCGGGCGGACTGGCCATGGCGCGGTTGAATGAAACGTGTGCCCAATGCCACCGGGAACAAACCCGTCCGTTCGTCTATGAACACCCCGCCATGCGAGAAGGCTGCACCGTCTGCCACCAGCCTCACGGATCCGTCAACGCCAAGCTGCTCACCGAGCCGGATTCAAATTTGTGTCTCCGCTGCCACGCCCAAGTGCCGGGCGTTTCGGGTCGGATTTACATTGGCGGGCGGGATCACACCAGCAGCCTGGCCTTCGGCAGTTGTTGGACCGCCGGCTGTCACACGGCGGTTCACGGCTCAAACATTCAGCGCATTCTCCTCTATTGAAGCAGAACTTGAACAACGTGACAAAGGCCGGGCAAATCAGCCTGTGCCTGCTGGCGTCGTTCGCCGGCTGCTGGCGCACATTTGCCACCGAGGTGGATCTTTCCAAACTGCCGCCGGACGCCGCAGTGCAAGTTGATTTTACCCGCGACATCAAACCCATTTTGGAAAACAATTGCCTTCGCTGCCATGGTCCGGAGAAACCGAAAAGCAAATTCCGACTGGACAGCCGTGAGGCCGCCCTCAAAGGCGGTGACGAAGGCGTGGACATTCTGCCCGGCGACAGCGCCAAAAGCCCGCTCATACATTATGTCGCCTATCTCGTGGAGGACTCGGAAATGCCACCGGTTGGAAAAGGCCAGCAACTTACAGCGAACCAAGTTTCGTTATTGCGTGCTTGGATTGATCAGGAAGCGGTTTGGGACACAGCCATGCTGACCAACAATCTTGTTTTTTCTTTTTCTCCAGTTCTCGGCGGAACGACAGTCAGCGGCGACAACCACAAATTCCGCGAACTTAACTGGCAGAAAGAAGGACTGAATGGCGGCGTGGAACAATTTGAGTTGTTCAAGCAAACCAGTCCCGACACCAAATGGCTCCTCACTGGCCATGCGTTGCTGGATGATTATCTGGTCGTGCTGTCGGTGGATCGGAACGATCTTGGCTTCATCCATTCGGGCTGGGAACAGTATCGGAAATACTTCGATGATACCGGAGGTTATCATCCTGCATCGGTTTCGTCGGCACCAAACCTGGGTGAGGATTTGCATCTCGACATCGGCAAGGCCTGGGTTGACTTCGGCCTCACCTTGCCAGACTGGCCGCGCTTGGTGCTGGGCTATGAATACGATTACAAGCAAGGCAATGAAGCCATTACAGCTTGGAGCACGCTTGGCACCGGCCGCAACACCGCACGCAACATCGCTCCCGCCAGCAAGAGCATCAACGAAGATGTCCATGTCCTCAAATTTGATCTGGATGATGAAATCAAAGGCGTCTCGATTGAAGAACGTTTTCGCGGCGAATTTTACAAATTGAACACCGGCGGCACCAATGTTGCCTTTGGTCCGTTGCCGCAAAGCGTGAGCGAGGGCACCACTTATTTTCAGGGTGTCAATACCGTTCGGCTTGAAAAAAAGTTCAGCGATTGGTTCTTCGGCTCCGTAGGTTATCTTTATAGCAAGCTGGATGCGGACTCGGATTTCAGAATGGACATCCCGACGCTGCATCAGCAGACCAGCGCTTTCCAGATCACCCTGGAGAGGGAGTCGAACGTCGGCAATATCAATGGACTCATCGGCCCGCTCAATGGTCTGATCATTTCCACCGGAGCGCAGGCGGAATGGACCCGGCAGCATGGCTTCGGCAATGGAATCTTTGATCAAGAAATCCCGCCGCCAGCCAGCAGTCTTCTGGTTCCTTTTACGCTGGGTTCGGACTATGACGAAGCCTCCGTGCAAGAAAACCTGTCGCTGAACTGCTCGAAAATTCCGTTCACAAGTTTGTTTGCCGACGCCCGGCTGGAGCAGCAGAACATCGCGCAATACGATCAATTTTCCGCCGCACAGAACATTCTCAACAAGGCGGTTTTTCTCCAGCGCACGGCTTTTTCCAGCCAGTCGGGTGATGTCCGGTTTGGTTTCAGCACTTCGCCGTGGCGCAGCGTTTCCTTCAGCGCCCATTATCGCCGCTCCGAAGATGACAGCCAATACGACAGCGAACCGTTGGTGCAACCGGTTGCTACGGCTTATCCCACCTTCATCCGTTCGCGCGATCTCATTACCGATGAAGTCGAGGCAAAACTCGTTTTACACCCGTCCACCCGCTTCAAAACCACCCTGTCTTACCAATATCATTCCGACGACTATGACTTGAACACCAGTCCTTACATCCAGTTTGGCAATGTCATTTCTCCGGGCGGCGAGGTGATGTCCGGCGAGGATCACTCACATATTTTTTCCATCAACGCGACGCTGACACCCATTTCGCGGCTTTTTCTTTCCACCACATTCTGCTACGAAACCTCCACTCTCGTCACGGCGGCTGGCGGCTCGCCGAGCGTCGTTCCTTACCGTGGCGATATTTATACCGTTCTCGCCAGCGGCACCTATGTTCTCAACCAGAACACCGACTTGTTCGTCGGCTACTTTTTCTCCGAAGCAAATTATGGCCAGAATAATTTTGCCGCCGGTTTGCCGCTGGGCGTTCAGTATCAACGGCACAGTGTTCAGGTTGGCCTATCCCGCAGGTTTAAGAAAAACATTTCCGCCAAATTGCAATACCGGTTCGATCATTATGACGATCCCGGCGGCGGCGGGGCGAACAATTACCGCGGCCATTCCATTTTTGGCGTGTTGACTTTCCAGTTTCAATGATCCTCGAACTTCAAGCTCGCGTTTTACAGGAACAAATGTTGCACTGC
>DATCBW010000029.1:0-6152 GCA_036511615.1 Verrucomicrobiia bacterium
GTTTCTCCGCCACAAACAGAACCCGTTTTCCATGGGCAAGACAGTGGGCAATGATATTGGCAATCGTTTGTGACTTGCCCGTTCCCGGCGGTCCTTCCAATACAAAGTCGTGACCTGCCGCAGCCGCCATGACAGCGGCGAGTTGGGAGGAATCCGCACTCCGTGGACAGAAGATATTGCACGGCTGAAATTCATCGTCGAGTTGTTCAGGACGAATATCCCCGGCCGGATTCGGGTAAGGTATTCCGGCCTCATTAACCAGATGGTTAACCACACGATTGCGCGTAAGGTCGTCGAGCCGGTCGGCAAGGTCTTTCCAGAGCAGAAATTTGGTGAACGAGAATTGACCCAGCCAGACTTCGGATTTCACTTCCCAGCCTGGCAGGTCACGAACCGCGTCGCGAAAAATACGGAATATCAGGCCGACATCCACGCCACTCTGATCTTCTGGTAACGGCTCAAGCCCCGGAATTTCCTTTTGGAAATGTTGTCGCAGCATTTCCATCAGCGTGACATTGAGCCGTGTCTCCTCGTCCAAACGCCTCAGCGAAAAACCTTCGATTACGGATTTGCGTTTCAATTCGACAGGGACAAGCAATAGCGGCGCACGAAACACCCGGTCGCTTTGTTCGGTTTCCCGCCATTCGAGGAAGCCAACGGCGGCAAAAAGCGTATTGGTGCCGTTTTCATCAATGGCATTGCGGGCAGAACGGAATAAATCCGTGAGACGGCGGCCATGTTCGGATTCGTCAAGATGCGTATGCAGCCGGCCATGTTTTAGTTCATCGGCCAAGTGATCCGCCAACGCATCTGAGCGCTGTTGCTGGGTGTAGGCGGCCTCGTTGCGCGGATCGTCCTCGCCCATCACTTTGGGCCGGGGTCGGAGCGCAAGTTCACGCTCGGCGGCGAGTTCATCTTCGACCCGCTCGGGCGAAGTCGAAAGGATGCGGATCGTGGACTTGGTCTCTCGAAAATTCAGCAGCCGGTTGCGCAGACTCAAATCGAGCAAGCGGCTCTTCCATTGATCAATCCGTGTGCCCGGTTTGGCGGATACTTCCGGCATCGCCTTCAGCAGGTCTGCGAAATCCCGGTCGCCGATACCAGCCACTGGTGCAGGCTGGCCAGCCAAAATGCCAGCACCGACCGATGCGACAGGCTGGTTTGGAATGGGCAATGGATGAATCCGAGCAACTCGGGACCGACGAACATCCAGCGCGAGACGAAAGGGCTTGTCACCCTGAAGGTGTGGCCCGGCTAATAATTCGGCGTCCTTGAGCGTGCCGGGCGTCTCGCTCGCGACTACTGTGCATTCAAACGCGGTGATCAATTCATCGGTGGCCAGTTTGCGGATGTGTTGAAGATCTTCACTGGATGGTTCCGGCAGAGTTCTTTCCTCCAGCCAGCAACCGGCATAGGCATGACTCTCGTGCATGAGAACCAGCGGATGCAATCCAACCTGCTCGCAGCAGGCGGAAAAAAGCAGCGACAAATCGAGGCAGTTGCCGAAGCGCTGCGAAAGGATGTCGGCGGGTGATCTGACTTTCTGGCCGGTATTTTCAAAACTTGCCGGTGCCACGATGTAACGGATGCCTAGCTCGCCCACCGCCTTGTAGATGGCGGCAATCTCCGGCGATTTGGCCTTGGCCTTGATGGTGTGCCAGCGGGCTTCGGGCGGCAGCCAGAAGACATTAGCGGCGAGATATTCGTCGCGATTCTCGGCGGCTTCGGCGCGTTGTGGTTCGTCCTTGATGAACCATTCGCTCTTGGGATTGGAAAAGCCGAACAGGAGTTGGTCGCGTTTTTCCTCGAAAGCATCGGAGATGTATTTCAGGAAGATCAGACCCAAGCAAACGTGCTTGTATTCCGAGGCGTCCATGTGCCCGCGCATCTTGTCGGCAGCGGCCCAAAGCTGGGCTTCAAAGTCGAGGGCGGAGCCGTCGGATTGTTTTTGATTTCCCTTAGCCATGCAGTTTGTGCGGCGATTGTGCGCCGGAAAATTATCAGCGTCAACATCGGGAAAAACAGAAATTGGGAAAGCTGCCAGTGAAATAGGCGAAGCCATTTCACGGGCCGAGGGAAATCTGTGTTCATCCGTGTTTATCTGTGGCTAAAAATCATTGCCCCTCCGGCTCCATCAAATCCCACGGTTGCACCAATCGAATCATCCTCGTCGTCATCCTCATTCTCATTCTCAAAAACCGGGATTATGCATTTTACAAACTATCAAGGCAGGGACAGCGCGCTGCGCTGTCCCCGTCGCCGAGCGCAGCGTCAGGCGACGGAAAAGATGGAGCTTTTACCACGTTCGTTCCGTCCTGCCGGACGGGGACGCCGCAGCGCGGCGTCCCTACCACCCGAAAAGTTTGTCAAAGACATAATCCCACAAAAAACCGGAGACTTTGAGAGGCAGGACTTTTGCCATCAGCGCCCAATAGCGTTTGAATATCTCCGTTCAAAGGCAAGATGTGCCGGGACTCTGCTGTTGCTTTTTGACCGCTAAACTTTAACGGTATTATCAATTTTTGGATATCGGCGCCCGGCCTTTTTATCAAAATCCGGGGGTTTTTGACGTTTCGGGGTCATTTCGTAATATCAAAAAACCATTTCGTCATGACAAGAATCCGCATTTTTATGTCAATGAGCCACTTGCTTATATCAAGAAATCCTTTCGCATGTCATGGAGTCATTTCCTCATATCACGAAACCATTTTGTAATGTAACGAAATCATGTCCTTATGTTACGAAACCATTTCGTCATATCACGAAACCATTTCCTTATGTCACAAAATCATTTCGTCATGTCACGAAACAGTTTTTTTATATTGCGAAATCATTTTTACATATCACGAAACGCCTTCCAGCAATCACAAAACGGCCCTCCGACCTTAAAAGTTTGCCCGGTGCCGGTTCTATTTTGCCGGGTGCGGAGGAAATGTCCGTGCCCTGCATGGTGCGTGGATTTCCCGCGGTTGCATCAATCGAATCATCCTCGTGTCATCCTCATTCTCAAAAAACCCTGCCAAAACTGACGATGAGGATGAGGAAGAAAGGTCAGATTCCGATTTATCAGACAGCCGCTAACCCTAATTCTGCCAGCCCCGGCGCAATTCCTCCGGCGAACGGCCGGCGGCCTGTAATTTTCGCAGACTCAGGGCGTCATGCCGTTTCGCGAGCCGCACGCCGGTTTCGTCCCGCATCAGTTCGCAATGAAAAAATTTGGGCGGCGTCAAACCCAGCGCGCGATACAGCAAAATCTGCCGCGCGGTGCTGACGAGCAGGTCCGCGCCGCGCACCACTTCGGTGATCTGCATCGCCGCGTCATCCACGGCGCAGGCGAGCTGATAGGCTGGCACGTCGTCATTCCGCCAGACGATAAAATCGCCAAAGTCTTTTCCAGCGACGAATGCTTGCGCGCCAAGATTTTCATCAACGAATGAAATCGTCTCACCGTCGGGAACGCGGAAGCGCCAGTTAAACCGGAAATCAGAAGTCGGAAGCCGGAGGTCAGCCAGCGGAACTCTGACTTCTGACTTCTGGCCTCTGACCTCTGTTTTCGCGCGGCACGTTCCGGGATAAACCGGCTCCTCGTCTTCCGCGTGCGGCGCGCGGACGGCCTGCTGGATGTCCTTGCGCGTGCAGGTGCAGGGATAAATGAAATTGCCCGCGCGCAATTGGTCCAGCGCGGCGCGATAAAAATTCATCCGCTCGCTCTGATTGTAAGGCGCAAATTTTCCGCCGACGTCCGGGCCTTCGCTCCATTCAAAGCCAAACCAGCGCAAATCTTCGAGCATGGCGGAAACAAAATCCATTTTGAAGCGCGTTGAATCCAAATCTTCATTGCGCAAGATCATGTCGCCGCCGTTTGCGCGGGCGCGCTCCTGCGCCGCCCAGAATGTCCGTGCGTGGCCGAGATGCAAATGGCCGGTCGGCGAGGGCGCAAGCCTTCCGCGATATTTCGGGCTGGCATTTGCAAGCACAGAGTTCACGGCTGGAAATAAGCAACGATGCCGCAAAGGAACAAGGTTTTCTTTTCGACACCACGCAAAAAATCATGGACCAGCCTTCCCCGCTGAAGGACTTGCCCCGCGGCCAACTGGAAAAGATTCTTTGCGTGCGCTTAAAAAATTCGGCTGGCAGCCGGGAAAAAAAACTGTTAATCCTTGCGTTCCGTTAAATCGTCCGACGCCGACATGAATCCAAACAAGTTTCAATTTTTGCTGCTGGGCAACGATGCCCGGCTGGTGGAGACCGTGTCGCTGGCCGTCAGGCTCGATGGCAGCAGCATCGGCTTTGCCATCACCTCCGAGGAAGCACTGCGTTCCATCCAAAACCATCCGCCGGACGTGATGCTGCTGGACTTGCAAACTTCCGAGGCCGACAGCTTGAGCCTGTTGCGACAGTTGAAACATCAACCATTCTCGAAGCCGGTTTTCACCATCGCGCTCGTCCCGACGGCGGACACCACGGCGACCTTGCGCGCGTTTGACCTGGGATTGAATGAAGTCATCCAGGTGCCGTTTGAGAACACCGCCGTTTTTCGCGCCCGCCTGCGCAGCAGTGTCCTGATCAAACGCCGGCTGGAAGAAATGGCCGCACGCCAGCAGGAGCTCACCGACGCCTGCCGCGCCGCCGAGGCGAACTCGCGCGCCAAATCGGAATTTCTCGCGGCCATGAGCCACGAAATCCGCACGCCGATGAACGGCGTCATCGCCATGACCGGCTTGATGATGGAATCCACTTTGACGCCCGACCAGCGCAGCTATCTCGACACCATCCACAACAGCAGCGAATCGCTGCTGACCATCATCAACGACATCCTCGACTTTTCAAAAATCGAGGCAGGCAAGATGGAACTGGAAAAACGCCCGTTCGATCTGCGCGTCTGCATCGAGGAATCGCTGGATCTGCTCGCCTCGCGCGCGCTCGACAAGAATCTTGACCTGGGCTACGAAGTGGACGAACGGATTGCCACGCTTGTCGAAGGCGACGCGCAGCGGTTGCGGCAGGTGCTGGTGAACCTGCTCGGCAACGGATTGAAATTCACCGAGCGCGGCCACGTTTTTATAAAGGTGGAAAGACTGATGCTCCCGCCGGGCGAGTCGGGAAATCCGCAGGCGCTGCGGCTGCACTTTGCCGTGCGCGACTCCGGCATCGGCATTCCGCCGGACCGGCTGGCAAAACTGTTCCGCCCGTTCACGCAGGCGGACGTTTCCACCGCGCGCCAATACGGCGGCACGGGCCTCGGCCTGGCCATCAGCCGGCGGCTCGTGGAATTGATGGGCGGAAAAATGTGGGCCGAAAGCGTGGCGGGCGAAGGCTCGACCTTTCATTTCACGATCAACGCGACGACGCCGCAGGATTCCAAACCGCCGGCGCACACCGCCAAGAATCCGCGCCTGGCCGACCTGAAAATTTTGATCCTCGACGACGGCGCCGCGAGCCGAAACATGCTTTTCGACCAGTGCCGCCTTTGGGGAATGCTGCCGCAGGCCGTGGAAAATTCCGCGCAGGCGATGGACCTGCTGTGCAA
Organism: Verrucomicrobiia bacterium; assembly: GCA_036511615.1. Lineage (GTDB taxonomy): Bacteria > Verrucomicrobiota > Verrucomicrobiia > Limisphaerales > UBA11358 > UBA11358. The sequence continues at coordinate 5,531 of DATCBW010000029.1, forward strand.
AGGCACGGAGTTCGACCTGGCCCTGATTGATTTGCATCTGCAAGGCATGGACGGTCTCGCCGTCGCGGCGGAAATTCAAAAAATGCCCGCCACGGCGATGCTGCCGATGGTCCTGCTCACGCCGATGGGCAAAAAGAAAAGCAACTCGGAAGAGGTGCGGCTGGTGTTCGCGCACGCCGTCCACAAACCGGTGAAGCCCGCGCAGCTTTGCGCCGCCCTGGAACGCGCGCTGTTAAGCCCGCGCGTCCCGACCCGCGCGCCGGAACCGGCCACGCCCGTGCAACAGCTCGCGGAATCGCTGCCGCTGCGGATCCTGCTCGTGGACGACAACGCCATCAACCAGAAGGTCGCCGTCCGCATTTTGCAGCAGATGGGCTATGCGCCGGAAGTCGCCGGCAACGGACGCGAGGCGCTCGGAATGCTCGACCGCCAGCCGTTTGATTTCGTCTTCATGGACGTGATGATGCCGGAAATGGACGGCCTGGAGGCCACGCGCAACATCCGCAAACGGCAGATGAGCGGCGACCATTTCAATTATCCTTCGCGCATCATCATCTGTGCGATGACGGCGCACGCCATGACCGGCGACCGCGAAAAGTGCATTGCCGCCGGCATGGACGAT
>DATCBW010000030.1:0-7801 GCA_036511615.1 Verrucomicrobiia bacterium
ATTTAACGTTGCAGCCGAAGTCGTGATTCCGCGCGGTGAATCGGTCTATTCCGATCCGGTGGATTTCGATTTGCCCGCGCTCGCGGATGTCGCGATCAGCACTTATTTCGGAGACATTTCAGCGACGACGGTTACAGGCCATCCCGGGTCGCGCACCACATCGTTCATCGTTCCAACCAACGCCGTTTCAGAAGTCAGCCTGCCCGCGGCGGTCAAGACCAAGCATTGGTATATTGTCACGGGCATTGAAGTTCAGGCGGATAATTCAAGCAGAACCATCGTTGTGCTGGGCGACTCGATCACGGACGGACGCGGTTCGACGGACGACGGCAACAATCGCTGGCCGGACGCTCTGGCGGAGCGTCTCATCACCAACGCGCTCACGGCAAAAGTTGCGGTGGCCAACATGGGCATCGGCGGCAACGCCATTTTCGGCGGACTCGGCCCGGCGGCGGTCAGGCGGTTTGACCGCGATATGCTGGAGCAGGCCGGTGCGCGTTATCTGATCGTGTTTGAAAGCGTGAACGACATCGGCGGACGGCGCAGCAGCATGACGACTGCGACCAACATCGTGGACGCCTTCAAGGAATTTGCCGCCAAGGCGAAGCCCCGGAACATCAAGGTTTATGGCGCGACCATCACGCCGTTTGGCGGGAATGGATATTATTCCGATCTCCACGAAGCTGAACGTCAATATGTCAACGCATGGATTCGCACGAACAACGTGTTTGACGGTGTGATTGACTTTGACGCTGCGGTTCGCGACCCGGAGAATTTGATAAAATTCAAGGCGGCATTTCATCCCGGACTTTACGCGAATGACTGGTTGCACATGAACCCGACTGGCTACAAGGCAATGGCGGATGCGATTGATTTGAACCTGTTCGTTCCCTGATGACGCCTGACAATGAATCTGCTCGTCACAGGCTGTTTGTTTGCCGTTGTCACAGGAGCGGCTCCTGCGGCGGAAGTGCCGCGCGGACGAAAATCAGCAGGTCTCAAGACGGAAACGGTCAGGATCAAAACCACCTCGGCATCTTTATGAAATCATTCAATTCTATCCTCAAATCTCTCGTCGTCTTGAACCTTTTGGCGCTGGTTTCCGCGCGCGGCGCGGAAAATCCGCCAAATGCGGACGGCAACGGCGCTTATGCGACCGGTCATTATCGGAATCTTTTTGCCGAGGCGGGCCATTCACAAAAGGAGATTCAACAGAAGATTGATTCGGCGTTTCAACAGTTGTTTCACGGCAACCCGACCAATGAAGCGGTTTATTTCGAAGCGGGGACAAACACCAACGGCCCGCTCGCCTTCATTACCGACATCAAGCACCGCGACGTGCGCACCGAGGGGCTTTCCTACGGCATGATGATTTGCGTGCAGATGAACAAGCAGGCAGAGTTCGACGCGCTGTGGAACTGGGCGAATACCTTTCTCTACGTTTCCGAAACGAATCACCCTTCATTCGGATTTTTCCGCTGGCAGGCGCGGACCAACGGCGTGCCGATGAGCCAGTTTGTCGCGCCGGACGGCGAGGAATATTACGTCACGGCGTTGTATCTCGCCGCGCATCGCTGGAAAAACGGAACCGGCATTTACAACTACAAGGCGCAAGCCGATGAACTGCTCACAAACATGCGGCATCGGGCTGAAATCACCGGCCCGGTGCCGGGGCGTGGTAGAAGCATGACCGTCACCGCAGGCCCGCTCTTCGACGCGGAGCATAAAATGGTTTTGTTTTCTCCGAGTTCCGAACGCAATCGCTACTCCGATCCTTCCTATCATCTGCCGGCGTTTTATGAGTTGTGGTCACGCTGGGGGCCGAAGGAAGACGCGGAATTCTGGAAGCAGGTGGCCGACGTGAGCCGGGATTATTTCGTCAAAGCGACTGATCCGAAAACCGGGCTGAATCCGTGTTATGCAAATTTCGACGGGTCCGTCATCCCGGGATCAGGCAGATACGGCTCTAACTTCAGTTACGATGCCTTCCGCACCGCCGGCAACTGGTCGGTGGACTGGTCGTGGTGGGGCAAGGATTCGCGCGAACGTGAATTGAGCGACAAGCTGCAGGCGTTTTTTGAGTCACAGGGAACGAACTACGGCTGCCAGTTCACGCTCGACGGAAAACAATTTGAAGACCGCCACGCACAGGGATTGGTGGCGGAAAACGCCGTCGCGAGTCTGGCCGCGACCGATTCCGTTCGCGCGAAAAAATTTGTAGAAGAACTTTGGAACACGCCGACGCCCGATGGCATCGAGCGATATTACGAAGGGTTGCTGTATATGATGTCGCTGCTGCATTGCAGCGGCGAATTTCGAATTTGGTGAACTGTTTTTTGTGTCTAAAAAACTAACCGTTGATTGAACTATGAAAATAAATCGTCGTGAATTTGTGGGGATCAGCGTGGCGGGCGCTGCCGGCCTCTGTGTCGGGAGTTCCGCGTTCAGCAGCCATGCCGCCGAGCCGCCAGCAACATTGCCGGAAGAAGACGGTTATAAACTATGGCTGCGCTACGCGCCACCGGGTGATGCGACAAAAAAATATCGTCCGCTCGTGAAACAAATTCGCGTGGATGGCATGTCCACCACGAGCGGGATCATCCGTGACGAATTACGTTCGGCCACCAGCGCCATGCTCGGCAACGATGTTCCGCTCAATGAATCTGAATTGGTGGATGGTGCGGTCATTGTCGGCACGGCGAAGAATTCGGCGTTGATCCGCAATTTGAATTGGGCGTCGGATTTGAACGCTGTCGGTGACGAAGGTTTCATCATCAGATCAACGCGCAATGAAAAAAACGAACCAGTGACGGTGATTGCCGCCAATACCGACATTGGCGCATTGTATGGCACTTTCCATTTGCTTCGCCTAATGCAAACCGGCCAGCCGATTGACAAACTCGACATCGCCGAGCGGCCCGCGCTTCAGCTTCGGCTGATGAACCATTGGGACAATCCCAACGGAACAATTGAACGCGGTTACGCCGGGCGCTCGCTGTGGCAATGGAATGATTTGCCGGGAAAATTGAGTCCGCGCTACGCCGATTATGCGCGTGCCTGCGCTTCCCTGGGAATCAACGGCGCGGTCATCAACAACGTGAATGCCGACCCGCGTATGCTTTCGCCGGAGTGGCTTCGCAAAGTCGCCGCGCTCGCGGACGTGTGGCGGCCTTACGGCGTGCGGATGTATCTGAGTGCCAACTTTGGCGCGCCGATGCGGTTGGGCGGGTTGAAGACCGCCGATCCGCTGAACAAGGGCGTGGCCGATTGGTGGAAGGCCAAGGCCGATGAAATTTACGGGCTTATTCCCGACTTCGGCGGTTTTCTGGTCAAGGCGGATTCCGAAGGGCAGCCCGGCCCCAAAACCTATGGCCGCAGTCATGCCGAAGGCGCGAACGTGCTGGCCGACGCGCTCGCCCCGCACAACGGCAACGTCATGTGGCGTGCGTTTGTTTATGACCAGGATGTTGACCCGGATCGCGCCAAACGCGCCTACATCGAGTTCACGCGGCTGGACGGACAATTCCGACCAAACGTAGTCGTGCAGGTCAAGAACGGCCCGGTTGATTTTCAGCCGCGCGAGCCGTTTCATCCGCTGTTCGGCGGGATGAAGCAAACTTCCGTCATAGCCGAAATTCAGGCGACGCAGGAATACACCGGCCACGCGAAGCATCTTGTTTATCTTGGCACGATGTGGACGGAGTTTCTGGACTCGGACACATACGCGAAAGGCGGCGGCTCAACCGTCGCCAAAGTTCTGGCGGGAAAAATTTATCCCGGTCGCCTCACGGGAATGGTTTCTGTGACGAATCCCGGATTGGACACCAACTGGTGCGGGCATCATTTCTCGCAGTCGAATTGGTATGCGTTCGGCCGGCTGGCATGGAATCCGGAATTGTCCGCCGAAAAAATCGCCGACGAATGGACGCGCATGACTTTCACCAACGACGACAAAATCGTGGCGGTCATCCGCGACATGATGATGGGTTCGCGCGAAACCTATGTGAGTTACACGATGCCGCTGGGGTTGAACAACCTGATCGGCGGTGATCATTACGCGCCGCAGCCTTGGAATAATAGCGCGCCGGAAACCGACTGGACGGCGACTTATTATCATCGCGCTTCAACGGAGGGCATCGGCTTGGATCGAACGAAAAAGGGCGATCGCGCGGTGGAGCAATACTTCCCACCGGTCTGCGATATGTTCGACGACCTCGCGAGTTGCCCGGAGAAATTTCTTCTTTGGTTTCATCGTTGTGCATGGGATTACAAGACGAAATCGGGGAAGATTTTGTGGGATGCGCTGTGCGCGAAGTATTACGACGGAGCGCGACAGGCGGCTGCGTTGCAAACGGCGTGGCAAACGCTCGCCGGTGAAATTGATCCGCGCCGGCACAAGGAAGTGGCCGACCGCCTGGTAATTCAAGTCGCCGACTCGGCGAAATGGCGCGACCAGATTTTGGCATACTTCGGCGGCTTCAGCAAACGGCCGATTCCCTCTTCGAGCTGACCAGAAGCGTCGGCGGCTTGTAAGCAGGCCGTCCACCAGACGTTAAGGTCAGGATTCCCGTCAGCGTGAATTCAGCGGACGGCTGCGGGTTTTTGAATCAAACGGAATGAATTGCGCCGCCAGTTCATGCTTGAAAGAAATAATTCTTAAAACCTCATCAAAGAGTTTATCTGGAAAACCATTTCATTGCGGACGGGCGTCAACGAGGCGTTGCCGCCCGTTTTCTTTTGCGCTAAATTGTTCCGAATGTTCCGTGCTAGTTTAACACGAACTGCGGCCAGCCTCCGGCTTGTGCTGGTGGCCGGGTTCCTCTCCACTGCAATATTTGTATTTGATCCTGGCATTCGGGCGCAGCCGGCCGTCCCGTCCGGGCCGGCCTCCGGAGTGTCAACTGTGGTTACCAATCTCGTGCAGATGTCAAAACTGCTCGGTTCATCCTCGCGAATCATTGCCGAGGTTCGTCTGGATGTGCTGGTTTGCTCGGCAAGCCGGCCGGAGATTGGGGTGGTTGCGGTCAAGGATGAGACCGGAAGTGAGATTTTGGAATTGGGACCTCGCAGTGTTCCCATTGTGGCCGGTGATGTCATCCACCTCGAAGGCCGGCGCTGCTTTTTGCGCAGACGGGAAATTGGAATTGAGATCACCAAAGCGCCGGACTTGGACAACGACGGCACCCATGCAATCCGTGAGGTCTCGGCGGCGGTGAACTTCAACGCAGGCCTCCACCCTTTTCAATTGGATTACTTTAATCTTTTTGGCCCGTCTGGTTTGGAATTGACCTGTCGTTTGCCGGATGGCTCGGTTCAGACGGCGGATCATTTTTTGATCAGACCCGGCGGCGGTGGAACAAACGAATCCAGCCTGGTGGCCGGGGTGAATGCGGCTTATTACGAGGGCAGTTGGTTACATGTGCCGGACTTTGCGCTGCTTCAACCGGTCAAAACGGTGACAACGACCAATCTCAATCCAAATTTGGGGCCGCAGAAATCACTGTTTGGAATTCGTTTCAAAGGCTTCTTTTCAGCTCCGGTGGCTGGGGAGTATGTGTTCCACCTGAAATCGGACGACGGCAGCCTGCTGTTTTTGGATGCGCCGGAAATTCCATTAACCACAATCGGCCATGAGGATGTTCCGTCCCCAATCATCTCATCATTGCCCGCGCCAAAGACTGATTCAGAAGCGCCCCAATGGGTGAGCGTCGAAGGCCGGGTGGATTTCGTTTCCAGATCAGGACGCGGATTGCGGTTCGAGCTTCGCTCCTCGCCGGACTCCATCAGGGTCACGGTGGCAGATGCCAAAGAACTGGATCCGATGCGCCTCTTGAATTCTCGAATTCGCGTTGCCGGAATCGGCCGGGCGGCAATGACGCCAAACCGGGATTTGGTCCTCGGAGAATTATCGGTGGCCACATCGGACAATATGACGATTTTGGGAAATCCGGGAGGAGCGATGGCGGCTTCAGGAGCCGCTCCCCAGCTTGTGGCCATCGGACAGATTCAGAGCCTGTCCAAGGAAGAGGCGGCCCGCCATCTGCCGGTCAGAATTCAGGGTGTCGTGACCAGCATCGCACCTTCTTTGTTTGGCTTCATGTCCGTTCAGGATGAAACGCGCGGCACTTTTGTGCGGCTGTCCCCGTCCGTTGAAGTGGCTGACTTTTTTGGGCAGTTTTGCGAGGTGGTTGGTTACACTGATGCCGGAGATTTCGCTCCGATTGTGGTTGCCGGGAAAGTCAATGTCATCGGGCGGGGACGGATGCCCACGCCAGCGCGGCCAACTCGGAAAGAGTTAATTAACGGCAGCATGGATGCGCAATGGGTGGAGCTGCAAGGTCTGGTTACGGCGGTGCAGAGCAATAATCTGTCGCTTCTGCTCCCGGAAGGGCAACTCAACATCGAAGCCGAGGCGCGTTCCGAGTCGCAACTGAAAGTCTTCGAGAAAGCGGTGATCCGGATTCGCGGCGTGCTCTTCGCGGCATGGAACACCAACCGCACGGTTCAGGTTGGTCATCTGTTGATGCGCAATGTGAACATGAACGTGGATGTCCCGGCTCCGCGTGATCCGTTTGATGTTCCTTTGAAAACTTGGAGCCAGCTTTATGAGTTCGATTCCCGCGCAACGCCATTCCAGCGGGTGAAAGTGCATGGAACGGTGAGCTACGCGGATTCAAGGCGCGTTTTCCTGATGGATAACGTGCGGGGCATCCGTGTTTCACCCGTCGAACCGTCCAACGCGCATTTTGGAGAAGTGGTCGAGGCCGTCGGTTATCTGGACATCAGCGGCCCCGCCCCGCTTCTGCGGGAGGCCGTCCTGCGCAAAACCGGCCAGACGGTTGAGCCCACTCCGCTGACGCTGGACGGAAGCGAATCCATACTGGACAAAGTTGATTCGATGCTGGTGCGGATTCCGGCAACGCTGATGGGAATTCATGCTGAACCGGATTCGCGGGTTCTGGAAATGAATGCCCGCGGACATTTGTTTCTCGCGCGCATGCCGGACACGGCGGAACCAGTTTCACTGCGGATTGGAAGTCAGTTGGCGCTTACCGGTGTGCTTGTTGCAAAACCCATGACCTGGTCGGATGGCAGCGAATCGAGCGGATTCGAGTTGCTGTTGAGTTCTCCATCACAATTGACCGTCCTGTCACAACCTCCCTGGTGGACGCCCCGGCGGTTGTTCGTCATGGTTGGATTGTTGTTCGTCATTCTGACTCTGGCCGCCGTTTGGATTTCACAGTTGCAACGGCGGGTGGAACAGCGCACCCGGCTGCTCCGGCAGGAAACCCGCGAGCGCGAAGTCGCCGAACGGGAACAGGCATTGGAAGCCGAACGTTCACGCATCGCCCGTGACCTCCACGACGATCTGGGTTCCAGCCTCACCGAAATCAGCGTGCTGGCGAGCAAGGGGCAGCGACTGCGAACGCAGGGTGAGTTGATGGCTTTGTTTCGCGGCATTGCCGACAAGGCGCGCGGGTTGGTGACCGCGCTCGATGTCATCGTGTGGGCGGTGGATCCCAAGGATAATTTCCTTGAGTCCGTGGCGGATTATTTGGGCGACTTTGCGAATGAATATCTGTCGCATTGTGGAATCGCCTGTCGCTTCGACATACCTGTCGCATTGCCGCCGATCATGTTGGAAGGCCGGTTGCGGCATGGTTTGCTGCTGGCCGTCAAAGAGACGTTGAATAACGCCGAACGCCATGCGCAGGCCACTGAGGTGGAGTTTCGAATGGCCGTTACCGAGGACCAGCTTGAAATTGTGATTTCGGACAATGGCAGGGGCTTCGACACAAAA
>DATCBW010000031.1:0-3088 GCA_036511615.1 Verrucomicrobiia bacterium
TGGGCCGGAATCGGCGGCTCATCGGTGTAAGTGTAATACGCGAGCAACCCCATCGTGAAAAAGCCGAACAGCATGACCAGCGCCACGGCTTGAATCCAGCCTTTGGAGATCAGCGGGGTTTTGGTGGAGGGTTCATTCATAGATGCCTTTGCAGTTTTTTGGTTCAATGTCATTGGATGTTAAATTGAGGTCGTCGTCAATGAGGCGCACAGGCGGACAGTTTTGCGACCGAAATAGGATCTTCCACGAGCGCTTGATTTTAACATTGCGGCATTACTCATGGGTAAATTCTAGCCATCCCGCCGGAAACTAATTTGACCGCGTCAACTTTTTAGAGTTTTGGCAAAAGGTCATGGAGAGCAAAATCTAATTGGTGAGCGTAGAATCCACTGTTCTGTGAACGGGGTTGGACAACGAACCATGCTGGAAAGGAAATGCCTTCAGACTGGCGTTTCAGGGTTGGCGACAATACCACGACCTTTGGGTGCGGTTCTTCATTCGTCGGCGCGCGGGTTGTTTCAGGCAACTGACGGGCCGTTTCTATTATTTTTCCGCATCGTGCAAACCGGCGGCATAGGCTTCAAAAACGCGGCGCATTTCGTCGCGGACGGTGCGGAAACATTTCAAGATTTCCTCGTCGCTGCCGGTGGCTTTGGCCGGATCAAAGAACGGCCAGTGATGGTGGTTCACCTGGCCGGGAAAAATCGGACAGGCCTGGTCCGCGTTGCCGCAGACGGTGATGACGGTGTCCACGCGCTGGTTCAGAAATTCGCTCAACTGCTTCGAGCGGTGGCCGGAAATATCAATGCCCACTTCGGCCATCACTTTGATGGCCAGCGGATGGACGTGACCGGCGGGCTTGGAACCGGCGCTCTGCACATTCGCGAGGTCGCCCAGCGCGGCGCGCAAAAAACCTTCGCCGAGGTGGCTGCGGCAGGAGTTGCCGGTGCAGAGAATGAGGATGGTGGGTCTGTTGGTGGTTTGCATGAATTATTATGAGTTGGAGAGGTGTAGCTTAAATGACTGTGTTCCGTTTCCCCTCACCCTAACCCTCTCCCTCGGGGAAAGGGAACAGCTATTGGCACTGACCGGTTGCTTATATGACGATTTGCCACGTCCCAGCGCTTGATTTGTTTCGCGACTGGATACGATTCTCCCTCTCCCCAAGGGAGAGGGCAGGGGTGAGGGGAGGGGAATCATACGGACCTTAAGAATTTGCAAGCCGTGTTTGATACCAGCCGCGCGACTGGTTGCAGATTTTGCAGACGGACAGCATCACCGGCACCTCGATGAGCACGCCGACGACGGTCGCCAGCGCCGCGCCGGAGTCCGCGCCGAACAGTGTGATGGCCACGGCCACCGCCAGTTCAAAGAAATTGCTCGCGCCGATGAGCGCGCCGGGCGAGGCGACGTTGTGAGGCACGCGCAGCTTGCGCATCAGCAGGTAGGCGAGGGCGGAATTGAAATAAACCTGGATGATAATCGGCACGGCCAGCAGCAGCACAGCCAGCCAACGCGTCGTCAAATTTTCCGCCTGGAACGCGAAGATTAAAACCAGCGTCAGCAGCAGCGCAAAGATCGTGACGGGATGAAACTTCGACAGGAATTTTTTCTCAAACCAGTCTTTGCCGTGCGATTTCAACAGCACGGTTCGCGTCAACCAGCCGGCTGCGAGCGGAATGACGATGAACGCCACGACGCTGGTGATGAGCACCTTCGACGGCACGACGACATTCGCCACGCCGCAGAGAAACATCACGATGGGGGCGAAGGCGACGAGCATGATGAGGTCGTTCACCGCCACCTGCACGAGAGTATAGACCGGGTCGCCGTCGGTGAGATAACTCCAGACAAACACCATCGCGGTGCAGGGCGCGGCGGCAAGAATGATGAGGCCGGCGGTGTATTCCTTGGCCAGTTCCGGCGAAATCCACGGCGCAAAAACGTGCTGCATGAACAGCCACGCGAGCAACGCCATGCTGAACGGCTTCACCAGCCAGTTGACGAACAACGTGACGGCGAGACCCTTCGGTTTTTTGGCAACGCCGCCGATGGCGCTGAAATCCACCTTGAGCATCATCGGATAAATCATCAGCCAGATCAGCACGGCGATGGGCGCGTTGACGTGCGAGCCAGTGACGAATTCCAATTTGCCCAAATTCACCGTGAGGTCAGGCGCGACTTTTCCAAGCGCCACGCCGGCGATCATGCACAGAAAAACCCAGACGGTCAGATAGCGCTCGAAAAAGGCGAGACGCTTTGGATTTGCGGTTTCGGATTCAGGATTTACGAGTTCGGACACGGTTTGGGCGGCGTTGAATTTCCGTTGGTCAGGATTTGCAGCAATCGCTGCCGCAACATTCGCCGCCCGGCTTCACGGCCTGAACTTCGAGGCTGGTGATGAAGTCCGCCGGCTTGGTTCCGGCGGGCAGCAGTTCAATGAGTTTTTTATAGAGGGGGTCCTGCCAATCTGTCAATGCTTCAACGTAGCCGGGCTTGGATTTGAGAACCACCTCCGTCAATCCGGCCGCTTTGACCATCCGGCCTGTTTCTGAAACAAGCACTGCTCCGGCGACACAGCCGATCATCGCCTCCACCATTTTAATTACTTCCGGCGGCAGCGGTTTCAACAACGCCATGTCGGACACGGCCACGCGCCCGCCGGGCTTGAGCACGCGCGCCATCTCTCGCCAGACTTGAGGCTTGTCGGGCGATAGATTGATGACGCAATTGGAAATAATCGCATCCACCGAGTTGTCAGCCACGGGCAGATGCTCGATTTCACCGAGGCGGAATTCCATGTTGTCCAGGCCGGTTTCCTTCCGGTAATGCGCGATGTTTTTGCGCGCCTTGCCGAGCATTTCCGGCGTCATGTCCACGCCGATGGCCCGGCCGGCGGCACCGACTTTGCGTCCGGCGATGAAAATATCGAAGCCGCCGCCGCTGCCAAGATCAAGGATGGTTTCGCCGGGTTGCAACGCGGCAAGCGCGGCGGGATTGCCGCAGGAAAGGCCCATGTTTGCGCCGTCGGGCAGCGCTTGAAGCTCTTCGACGGTGTAGCCGAGTTCGCGGGCGAGCTTGTCGGCTT
>DATCBW010000032.1:0-9021 GCA_036511615.1 Verrucomicrobiia bacterium
TTTTTGTCGTCGTGGTCGGGGTCGTGATGGAAGAGGACGAGTTTTTTCACGCCGGCCTTGAGCGCAAGCGCCACGGAATCGTCCAGGCAGCCGTGGCCCCAGCCGGTGTGCCGCCGGTATCCGGCGCGGTCGTATTGAGAATCGAGGATGAACACATCGGCGTCGCGGACGAATTCAATCATCCCGCAGTCGTTGCCGTCCCGTCGCGGTTCGGTGTCGGGAAAAAAACAGATGACGCCATTGGGCGAAGATAGCCGGTAGCCGACGGTGACGCCGGGATGGTTCGCCCGTTGTGCGCGCACCTGCGTCCTGCCGACCGCGAAATTGAAGTCGTGCAGTTCGACAATCTCAATGTTGCTGGGCAGCTTGGAGAACGGCACGGGAAAATAGGTGCTTTCCATCTGGCCGGTGAGGGCGGCTTCGAGTCCCCGGCGCGAGCCTTCGCTGCCGAGGATGCGCAGGCGGCAGGTGGATTCGTAAATCGGCGCAAAATACGGCAGCCCTTGAATGTGATCCCAATGCGTATGCGAAAGGAGCAGGGTGAGTTTGAGCGGACGCCGCTTGAATTCGGCGAGCAAGGACTGGCCGAGTTTGCGCAGGCCGGTGCCGGCGTCGAGGATGATGATGTCCGCGCCGCAGCGGATTTCCACGCAGGTGGTGTTGCCGCCGTAGCGGACGGTTCCCGGCCCAGGCGTGGGAATCGAACCGCGAACACCCCAAAACTTTATGCTTGTTGCAGTTTTGATGGGGAAAGTTTAATGCAGAGACGGGGGAAAATAAAATTGAAAATTGCCGGTTTTTTCTTCAGTTCGCCACGAGGCTGGCCGGACCGCATTTCAAAAGAATCTGGCATCGCCCATCTATTGCCGCACTTCGACGCGGCAGCCTTCGCATTTTGTTCTGCTCAAAACGAAGACTGGTGGGTTGGGAGAGACTCGAACTCTCGACCAATGCCTTAAAAGGGCACTGCTCTACCGACTGAGCTACCAACCCATCCTATCATCGAAGAGCCAATTGCGAAGATTCACCAATGATTACAAGCGTTTGTTGTAACCCGCACTTGTCACCCGCCATCTTTCTTTTTTTGCATGAAAATGACGAGCAAAAACACATCGCAAACGACCGAGCAACCAGTCTTTCACAAGGTTGCAGAGAACCTGTATCGGCTCGAATCATCGAGCGGATACTATGCCCTATTAAAGCGCGGAGGCAAGCAGTTTCGCCGCTCGCTCAAAACCAAAGACAGAAAACTGGCCGACCGCCGGTTGAATGACTTGCGGGCAAAAATTGGCTGTCTGAAAATTTCTCCTGACGCGAAATTGAATTTCGGCCAGGCCGCGAATCTATGGCTGGAAACGAACAAACACGCATTGAGTTCCAATACCGTCAAACGCCGGAAAATGTATATCAAGGGACTCACGCCGTATTTTCGGAATCTGCCAATCCGCAACGTCACCGAGCAGGATTGCGACCGTTGGGTTAAGGAACGCGGCGCGGCGCTCGCCTCCGAAACTTTCGTTCACGAGTTGGACGTTATGAAAACGGTTTTTGAATTTGCCCTTGAGCGCGGCTTGATTCTTTCCAATCCCGCCAAGCATATCAAGCGCCGGAAAGTTGTTTCCAAACAGATTGTCGTTCCAAGCCTCGATCAGTTTAAGCAGCTTGTCAGCACCATCCGATTGTCAGACGGTAAAAAAGACAATCAGAAAAAAAGCAAGGACGGCGCAGACTTGGTTGAATTCTTGGCGTATTCGGGAGCGCGCATCGGCGAAGTTGTCGGCGGCGGTGACGCCAACGAAAAGAGACCTTTGTTTTGGTCCGATGTTCATTTTGAGCGCGGGACTATTTTCTTGCCCGGCACAAAGACCGAGGCCGCTCCACGCACCATCCCAATGTCAGAGAGATTGAGCAAGTTTTTGGCGCGATTGAAGACGCAAAAAAATCCACAGCCGAACGACCAAATTATTCTAATTAAAAGCGCGCGTAAATGTTTGCAAACGGCGTGCAAAAAATTGGAATTGCCGCAATTCACCCATCACGATTTTCGACATTTCTTTGCGACAACCTGCATTGAATCGGGAGTGGACATTCCCACTGTGAGCCGCTGGCTTGGACATAAGGACGGCGGCGCACTGGCGATGAAGCGTTACGGGCATTTACGGCAAGAACACAGTTTTGCCATGATTAAGCGGGTGAGTTTTGACAAAACAGCGTGACGAAATTGCGCGAGGACAAAATCTGTTCCACCGCGATGCCCTGCTCATAATCCAGCGAACGGTTTATCCTTCGATAGTTGAAGGCAAGTGGCTGGTAAACCGTTAAAGGCGGGCAGAACCTTTGCGTCTCTGCGTTAAAATCCCCCGGTGCTGTCCCGCAAAAATCCATGGTCGGGTTTCACCCCATAGCGGACGAGCGGTTTTTCGACTCATGCTTATGCTTATTGCATGAAAACTAACGACCAGCTCGAACCGACGGTGTTCGTCATTTTTGGCGGAGCCGGTGACCTGACCTGGCGGAAACTCGTGCCGGCCTTGTTCGACCTTTCACAGGATCGCAGCCTGCCTGCGCAATTTGCGATCATCGCGGTTGACCGCATCAAACTCGGCGACGACGCACTGCGCCGCCGGTTGCACGATGGCGTCAATCAATTCTCCCGTTTCGGAAAACCAAAGGCCATCGTCTGGAATCAATTCGCAAAGCATATCCATTACCAGCAGGGCGATTTCAAGAAGTCGGCGACCTATGCGGCTTTGGGCAAAGAATGCGCGAAGCTGGAAAAGGAATGGGGCGCCAAAGCGCATCGAATCTATTACATGGCTACACCGCCGAGCATGTTTGGCGAAATTCCCAAATATCTCGGCAAAGCCGGGCTGGCGCGTGATCGTGAGCTCGCGCGGATCGTGATCGAGAAACCGATTGGCTACAATCTGGAATCGGCGCGCGCGTTGAACGCCGTTCTCGCCGCGAGCTTCGACGAATCCCAAATCTTTCGGATTGATCATTATCTCGGCAAGGAAACGGTGCAGAACATTCTGGCGTTTCGTTTTGCCAATCCGCTCTTCGAACCCATGTGGAATCGTCGTTACATTGATTATGTGACCATCACCGTCGCCGAAACCGTGGGCGTGGAACATCGCGGCGGTTATTACGATCATGCCGGCGCGCTCCGCGACATGGTGCAAAATCATCTGATGCAATTGCTCTGCCTCGTGGCGATGGAACCAATGGTGTCTTTTCAAGCCGACGAAATCCGCAACAAGAAAGTGGACGTGCTTCATGCGGTTCGTCAAATCCACCGCGACGAAGTGCCGCAATTCGCGGTGCGCGGACAATACGGCTCCGGCAATGTTGCCAGGAAAATGGTGCCCGGCTATCGCGAGGAAGATGGCGTCGCACCTGATTCCCAAACGGAAACGTTTGCCGCGTTAAAGCTGTTCATAGACAACTGGCGCTGGCAGGACGTGCCGTTTTATCTGCGCACGGGCAAGCGCCTGCCGCAACAGGCGTCGGAAGTTTCCATCCAATTTCGCGCCGTGCCGCATCAATCCTTTCCGCCCGAAGCTTCGCTCGGCTGGCAGCCCTCCCGCCTTATCCTTTCCATCCACCCCGTCGAAGGCATTGTGCTAGGCTTTCAGGCCAAATATCCGGGGCCGAAGATGCAACTGCGGCCGGTGAACATGAAGTTCAGCTATCGCGAGAGTTTCGCCGCGCCTTCGCCTGACGCCTACGAAACGCTGCTTTGGGATGTTATGAAAAGGGATGCGACGCTCTTCATGCGCGCCGACCAAGTCGAAGCCGCCTGGCAACTGTTGATGCCGGTGCTCGAAGCATGGCAGGCCACGGCCCCGAGCGATTTTCCCAATTACGCCGCCGGCACTTGGGGGCCAGAAAATGTTCAGGAACTTTTGTCACCCGGACATCGCTGGCCACTGCCAACCGAATTGGTGAATCAAGCGAAAGCAAAGAAGAGCCATAAATCCCGGGCGAAATAGCAACCGTATCTTCGAATCCTTCTTCATGGGGTAAAGACCCCATAGGAACCCGGCAGCGGCGTGTTATCTTAACGCCATGAATATATTATTACTCGTGGTTGTTCTGCTTCTCTTGTTCGGCGGCGGCGGATTTTACTTTGGCGGTCCCGTCATCGGCGGCGGCGGGCTTGGCCTGATTCTGTTGATCTGCCTTGTCATCTATTTCGCGGGCGGATTTCGCGGCTCGAAAAGTTAGCAGATTATCCAGCCGCCGGTTTTCAGTGCGTCGGCGGATGGGGTGTTCATCTAATGGCAGGAGGTGGTTTCACTCGTTAGTGCGGTGCCAATGCAAAACATCAAACCATCCGATATGGCCAAGCTTGAAGAATTCAGCGTATGGCTGGCAGCCAACGGCGAACATGACACCAATCCGAACCCGGTGGAAACCGGCAATCCGCCAGCGTCCGTGCCGCCTTCGGAAGCGGAAAATAGAACCGGAAACACAACTCCTTTGTAGGAGTCACCGGGCAAAACTTTTAGTGAACAACAAACATCAACCAAACCGATAATTAATATGCAAACATTACAAGATGAAAAGGCCGCCAGATTGGCGTGTGCTGGCAAAAACAAGGAGACTTGCGACGGTGATACAGTAGTGGGCTTTGACGGTGCAGGCCAGCCCCAGAAAGCCGGCGCTAACGTCCGCATGGGCCGCGAAGTGCCAATTATTAAAAAGGCATCGAGCTGTGATTCTGAAAAGGACACTAACTGCTCGGACAAGAAAGTGAAAGAGGAAATCCGTGAGAATCGGTCAAGTTCCTTGGTTTGAACGAAAACCATTGTGATTCGACTTTTGGGTGGCCGTCTTTCGGCCATTCGAGAGGCCATCCCAAAGCTCGGGTTTCACCCCATGGCGAAGAGGCGTCGGACTGTGTAGCGTGTCTCTAGTGGCAGGACACCAGAACAAGCCAAAAAAAGCTTAAGCAAAACAGCGTTAAAATATTTTTATGATTAGAATTTTATGGGCTTTGATTAATATTGTGGTGGGTATCATCGAACTGCTTTTAACTTTCAGACTGATATGCAAGTTTTTGACAGTGAATCCAGAAACGCCGTTCGTTGCCTGGCTTTATGGGGTCACGGCACCACTGGTGGCGCCCTTCGCTAAAATTCTTCCGAACTGGAAATTTTCAGGTTTCGTGGTTGATTTTGCCACCGTCGCCGCACTGATCGTGTTTGCTTTGGCCGGAGGCTTGCTTCTGATGATATTTTCCTATCCTCGTAAAGCACCTGTCTCGGTGGAGGTGTCCCCCGATGTCTAGCTATTGTTGCGATGATTCAAGCCAGACACCAACAGCGAACAAAACAAACACAAACAACGAAAGAATTATTATGTTACCTCTCCCGCTGCCGGAACGGATCAGGCAGGCCGTCCCAGCCCGGGTAAATGTCCCCATTCCTTTGTCAAAGACCCGGGTTGGACGGCCAAGGCATCGGACAATGGAATGGGGGACAAAGGAACAAGGCCGGGAGCCTCAACTTGAATTTAATTTGTTCCGCAGCAACCGCCGCTTCAACTGCGGTTTTTCAGGTTCAACCTTATTTTAACCGCGTGGCGTGTTGTTGAAGCCAGACCACGTCAGGATTGTTCGGCGAGCGAAATTGATCGGGAATCTCCCCGTTAAAATCAAGCCGCGGCATGGTGCGGTCATCGTGCCAGCGCTTGAGTTCGGCGTGGCCGTCCACAAAGGAAAATCCGCCGGCGCGATGATGATAGCTGCCGGGCAGATCGTAGAATCCGGTTTGTTCGGGATGATCCGGCCAGCCGGTCATGTCCGTGGCGAAGTTGCCCCAGTCAATGCTGTCCTCGCGCATATCCAGAAACAAAAAAGTTCCCGCCGGACCCGGATCCACAAATTCGTTCATTTTCAAAAACACGCGCCAAGGGCTGCCGCCGAGCGTTCCCGGCGGATACGAATCGGGATTGACCCAGCCCGCACCACCAGACAAGCCGCCGTCATAACCGACAAAACCGCCGATCCAAAAATTCATGGACATGCTGCGCACGCGCGGTCTTTGCTCGCCGTTGACGGTGACGAAAGAATGATCCGCCGGACATTTCCAAATGGCGGCGTTTTTACCGCAATAATTCCAGAGCGGACTTTTCGCGAGGTCCTGGTTCACGTCCCAATTTGACGGATTGTTCGGATTGAAATCCATCTGCCCGCCCACCCAGGCGTGTTTGCTTTTCTCGTCCAAGGCGGCCGGGCCATAAGGCCAGTGGCTGGCGTAGGGAAGAAGGTCGCTGCTGTCATCCACATACATTTTCCAGGCCAGCGTCAACTGCCGGTGATTGCTCATGCACTGGATGGCGTTGGCCTTGAGCTTGGCCAGAACCAACGCCGGCAGCAGCAGCGCGGCCAGGATGCCGATGATGGCAATCACCACCAGCAGTTCAATCAAAGTGAACGCTCGTTTGTTTGTCCGGATGCGCATGGCTTTGGCAACCACATTACAATATCCAGTCTGGACAAAAATGCCACCACGAAATGACAGCCGCACGGCGGCGTTTCGTCCCCGTTCTCAAACCTGCTTTGAGGACGGGATGCGCGGAGTATTTTGAAATCCAAAAGTTCGCCCGGCAATGTCCTAGTTTGACGGAGCACGGCTTGTCTCAAGCCGCAGCGCGTTGGATTGAAAAGGACGCGTCCTGTTTTTCCACGGTTTGCCCATCGGCATGCGCTGCGAGTTGAGACAACTCGCGCTCCGAATTTCTAATTAGGACCGTGCCTCCGCCCCTTCGTGCTTGCGACGGAGCGTTTCGCTGTTATCATGCGTTCCGGCTGTCGCGGAAAACCAGCCGCAAACAAACACCGCATGAACACTGAACTTTCCAGCTTTGCCGCGCATCTGCGCGGGCTGATTTTCCACTGGGACCCGGCCCTTGGCCATCGGCAATTCTCCGAACTCGCCTTGGAACTGTTCGCGCTTCAGTTCAAATATAATTTCGCTTACAGAAAAATTTGCGAGGCGCGGAATCTGACGCCGCAAGTTGTCGAACACTGGACGCAAATCCCCGCTGTCCCAACGGCGGCGTTCAAGGAACTGGAATTGTCATGCATTCCGCCGGAAGATCGCACCGCCGTCTTTCATTCCAGCGGCACGACGGAGCAAAAACCCAGCCGCCATTTTCACTGCGCCGACTCGCTGGCGGTTTATGAAGCGTCTTTGTCCGCCTGGTTTTTTCCGAACATTTTGCCCGATTGCCGATTGCCGATTGCCGGTTGCCGATTGATTTGCCTCACGCCGCCGCCGGAACAGTTGCCACATTCGTCGCTCGTTCGCATGTTTGAAACCGTAAGACAAAAATTCAGCGGAATGGAATCAGTTTTTCTCGGCCAACTGGCGGATGATGGCACATGGACTTTGGATTTTTCCGCAGTTCTGGCTGCGCTTTTCGCTAGACGCCAGACGCCAGACGCCAGGCCCCTGCTGCTGCTCGGAACCGCGTTTTCCTTCGTGCATCTGCTGGACTATTTGGCGGAACGAGACCTGCGGGTCGAGCTTCCCGCCGGTTCGGGCGTGATGGAAACCGGCGGCTACAAAAACCGTTCACGCATTTTGCCAAAATCTGAACTGCACACGCTCATCGCGGAACGGCTCGGAATTCAGCCGGAAAAAATCATCTGCGAATATGGCATGAGCGAATTGAGTTCGCAGGCGTATGCAGTGACGAGTGATAAGTGGCGAGTGACAGGCAAAATCGAAACAACTCGTCACTCATCACTTGTCACTCATCACTTCAAATTTCCACCGTGGGCGCGCGTGCAAATCATCTCGCCGGAAACGGGACGCGAAGTGGCCGAGAGTGAAACCGGACTCGTCCGTATTTTCGATCTGGCGAATGTGTTTTCCGTCGCGGCGATTCAGACGGAAGATTTGGGCGTCCGCCATGGCGACGGCTTTGAATTGACGGGCCGCGCGCAACGGGCCGAAACGCGCGGTTGTTCGCTGATGACCGCATGAACCTGCCGGACTATTTTTTTGCCGACCTGCCGCCGGAAGCGACATTGTCGCCGACGATGGTCGCGGCGGCGTGCGATGCTTTGAAACGCAACCGGGAAAAATATCTGCTGCCGCGTCCGACGGAGGCCATCGTGAAAATTCTTTGCGAGGTTGCGGCGGAGTGGCTGCAGCCGGAAAACAAATTCCGCAAACTGGCGCTTGAAAGTGGTCCGGCGGAAACCGGATTTTCAAAACCAATTTTGGAAAAGGGACTGGATGATTTTTTCCGCCGGTTCACTCAGGAAAATTTTCAATTACTGCTGGAACAGGAATTCGGTTCCGCGCATCGGCTGGATCAATTTGTTGCGGATGCCGGGGAGAATTCAAATCACGCCGCCATCGCGGTCGGGCCGCAGTTTATCGTCCACTTTGCAGCGGGGAACATTCCCAATCCGGCGCTGATGAGTCTGGTGCTTGGTTTGCTCACGCGCTCGGCGCAGTTTTTGAAGTGCGCGAGCGACGCGGCGTTGCTGCCACGATTGTTCGCACATTCCCTTTACGAGCTGGATCACAAACTGGGCGCGTGCCTGGAAATCGCCGAATGGCGCGGCGGCAATGCCGGTTTGGAAAACGTTCTGTTTGCGGAAGCTGATTGCGTGACGGCGACGGGCAGCGACGAAACGCTGGCGGCAATTCGCGCGCAGTTGCCGGCGAAAGTCCGTTTTCTCGGCCACGGGCAGCGCGTGAGTTTTGGTTTCGTGGCGCGCGAAGTTTTGCGCGACGAGGAAATTGCCGCAGTTGTTGCCAGCGCGGCGGATGACGTGGTTGCGTGGGATCAAAACGGCTGCCTGTCGCCGCACGCCATCTATGTCGAGGAACGCGGCGCGGTGGAATCGGACAAATTCGCGGCGCTGCTTGCGGCGGAACTGATGCGGCGCGAAACGACCGAACCGCGCGGAAAAATTTCGACGGAAGAGGCGGCGGTCATCGCGTCGCGCCGGGCGATTTACGAGGCCATTGCCGCGCACCGCGCTGATGCAAAAAT
>DATCBW010000033.1:0-3743 GCA_036511615.1 Verrucomicrobiia bacterium
GGCAGGCGGGGCAGCGCCAGCGTTGGTGGCCATGACGGGAGGTTCCATTCTTGACGCTGTTGGCAGTGTGGCAGTGGGGACACTTCATGCCACACTTTATCTGCAAACACCAGCTTTATCAATACCTATTTAGCAATCCCGGCAAATCAAACAATTCACCTTAAAATTGCCGCCAAAAATAAATTGTCATGCTGCCGCCGTGAAAGTCCGCCACCTCTACATTTCGCCGGGGCATAATTTCTTCGGCCACCACGAACAGCCGGCGGGCCGTCATCCGCTGGTGGAGTCTGCGGAAATCCGCTGCGTCGCCGGACGCGGCGTGGCCGGGGATCGTTTCTTTGATTTCAAAACCAACTACAAAGGCCAGATCACTTTTTTTTCGTCGGAAGTTTTTGAAGAACTTTGCCGCCGGCTCGCCGTCACCGGTAAACCGCCCGGCGTCACGCGGCGAAATGTCATCACGGCTGGCGTGGATTTGAATTTGCTCGTCGGGCGGGAATTTGAAATCCAGGGCGTGCGTTTTGCCGGAACGGCCCTGTGCAGTCCGTGTCACTGGATAAACGACGCGATTGCGGCTGGTGCCGAAGCGGCGCTGCAAGGGCGGGGCGGCTTGCGTGCCCGGATTCTCACCGATGGCATTCTGCGGGTGGACGCATGAACTTCAGCGCCGTCATTCTCGCCGGTGGACAATCCTCACGCATGGGCCGCGACAAGGCATGGCTGGAAATTACCGGGCAAACTTTGCTCGCGCGGCAGATCGGACTCGCACGCGAAACTGGCGCGACGGAAATTTTTATTTCCGGTCGTGCGGAAACGGATTACTCCGCGTTCGGCTGCCGCGTGCTGCGGGACAAGTTTGCCGGCGCTGGTCCGCTGGCCGGAATTGAGCGCGCACTGGATGCCGCAACCTCGCCGCTGCTGCTCGTGCTGGGAGTGGATTTGCCGGAGGTGAACGCGGAACTTCTGCGCCGGCTGATTGCGCGTTACGGCGGAAATATCGGGGCGATTCACCGGGTGAACGGAAACCTCGAGCCGCTCGCCGCGATTTATCCAAAAACCTCACATCCATTGGCCGAAACCCTGCTCCGCGCCGGGGACAATGCCGTGGCAGGTTTCGCGGAACATTGCGTGCAGTCCGGCTTCGCCCGGTTTGCCGACCTGCCCGCATATGAGGCGAAGTATTTTGCCAACTGGAATTCGCCGGCTGACCTCATCAAAACCTGACCAGATGGCGGTTTTCATCGGACAAAATCCGCCATTCTCCAACGGCCAGACCTCCGAGCCAGAAATTTCCAATCCGCACCCGCAGCAACCGCAATGTCGGATGACCGATGGCCGCCGTCATGCGCCGCACTTGCCGGTTTTTGCCTTCGACCAATTCCAGTCCAATCCAGCAATCAGGAATATTTTTGCGGAAGCGGATGGGTGGAATTCTGGCCGGAACGGCTCGCTGTGCCGTTCGGTCATCGCAGTGCAGTGCCCCGATCGCAGGCTGTGGTTCCAGTTGCCACGCGCGGCACGGCAAAGTTTTGCGGCCCTGAATCACCACGCCGCGCTGCAATTTGTCGAGCGACCCGCGCGCGGGAATGCGTTCTACCTGCGCCCAATACTCGCGCTCGTGCGCGTGGCGCGGATGCAGGAGCTTTTCGTTCCACTGCGGTTCGTCGCTCAACAACAGCAGTCCTTCCGAATCCGCGTCGAGCCGGCCAATGGCATAAACATTTTTTGGAAAACCAAATTCCGCCAGCGGACGATTCGGCGAGCCGTCGCCGGTGAATTGCGACAGCACGCCGAACGGTTTATGAAACGCAATGAGCACAACGATTTTTAACCGTCAGGACACCCGGACACAAAGTTTTTGTTTCTCTTTGTGCCTTCGTGCCTTTGTGGTTAATTTTCCGGCGTGATCCGCAACATCATCTTCGACTGGTCCGGCACGCTGGTGGACGATTTGCCCGCCGTGTTGAAAGCCTCGAATTTTGTCCTCACCCAGTCGGGCAAACCTGAAATGACGCTGGAGCAGTTTCGCGCGGAGTTCGCGCTGCCGTTCAAGAAATTTTACGACCGCCACACGCCCGAGGTGCCGATGGAAAAACTGGAGTCATGGTTTCACACCAGTTTCAAGCACGCGCAAACTTCCGTCATCGAACTGAAGCACGCGCGCGAATTTCTGGAGTTTTGCCGGGCCAGAAAATTCCGCACCTTTCTTTTGAGCACCGTCCACGCTGATTATTTCAAGGCGCAGTGCCTCGTCACCGGCTTCGACGCCTATCTCGACAAGCCCTACACCGATGTCTGGGACAAACGCGAAAAAATCCACGAAATCCTGCGCGAAAATGATTTGCGCGCCGACGAGACGCTGTTCGTCGGCGACATGGAACACGACATCGAAACGGCGAAACACGGCGGCGTCCATTCGTGCGCCGTGCTGACCGGCTACAACACGCTGGAGCAGTTGCGCGCCGCGCAGCCGGATTTGATCGTGGAACATCTCTCGGAACTGCGCGGGCTGCTGGAGGAAAATGATTTCCACATCAAGCCGCCGCTGGCGAAAACTGAAGAAGCTTGTCCGCTCGCCACTGTTGGCGCGCTGATTTTCAATTCCCAAAACGAGGCGCTGATGATCCGCACGCACAAATGGTCGGACAAGTGGGGCATTCCCGGCGGCAAAATCAAGTGGGGCGAAACTTCCGAGGCCGCGCTGCGCCGCGAAATCTTGGAGGAGACCAATCTCAAGGTGAAGGACATTCGGTTCGTGATCGTGCAGGACTGCATTCACTCGAAGGAGTTTTATCGCGACGCGCATTTTGTGCTGCTGAATTACACCTGCCGTTGCACCGCCAAAAAACCTCGTGTGACCTTGAACGAGGAAGGCCGCGAATTTTGCTGGCTTCAACTGGCTGAAGCGAAAAAACTGAAGCTGAACAAGCCGACAGAAATTTTGATTGAAGCAGTTTCCAAATCGTAAATCGTAAATGTCCCGAATCTCCATCGTTGACCTCGAAGTATTCTATCGCGTCGGCGTGCCGGACGCGGAACGAGCGCAGCCGCAGCGGTTGCTGCTCACGGTGGAAATGGAAGTGGACTTTTCTGCCGCCGCGAAATCGGATTCCATCGCCGACACGATTGATTATTTTGCCGTCACGCAAAAGCTCTTGAAATTCGGCGAAGACCGCAGTTGGAACCTGATTGAAAAACTCGCCGCCGAAATCGCGGACACAATTTTGTCAGAATTCAAACCGCAGAGCGTGACGGTGGAAGTGAAGAAATTCATCATCCCGCAGGCGCGATGCGTTTCGGTTCAAATTAAGAAACCGTAGGAACTGCGCGGTTCACAGCCTGCGCGCCGTCACTCCATTGCACGAGGCTCAATGACCAGGCCGAATTGTTTTCGGTCAACCCAGCCGCTGCCAAATTCGGTGCGGATGAAAAAATAATTTCCGCGCGTCCGCAGCCGGCGTGCGGGTTCGCCCGCGTTCAAGGTTGAAATCACTTCACCGGTCTTCGTCGGCGTCAGCAGCAGCTTCGTGTTTTTATTCAGGACAAAACCGATTTGCGTCCGGCTGACGACGCCGACGTTGGCCGTCATGCTGAACAGGAACAGGCAGAAGCCCAGCGACGCCAGCGCCTGATGCCAGCCGGCTTTTCGCCGCCGGAAAATTCCCGGCAGCACCAGCGCGCCCACCGCGAGCCAGAGGCTTGCGCCGGCCAGCCAGACCCACGCGTTGGCCGGCAGCCACGCG
>DATCBW010000034.1:0-7034 GCA_036511615.1 Verrucomicrobiia bacterium
CGGGTTTGAGCGACATTTCCGACGGCGTCATCATTCTGGCCGGACGCGAACTGGACGGTGCGGGGCCGGATCGCGGTGTGGTGTTCCAGTCGCCGTCGCTGCTGCCGTGGATGACGGCGTTTCAGAACGTCATGCTCGGCGTGGACCAGGTGTTCTTCACCGCCAGCCGCGCGGAACGCCGCGAGATTGCAGAATACTATCTCACCGTCGT
The DNA here is from genome assembly GCA_036511615.1 of Verrucomicrobiia bacterium. GTDB lineage: Bacteria > Verrucomicrobiota > Verrucomicrobiia > Limisphaerales > UBA11358 > UBA11358. The sequence continues at coordinate 212 of DATCBW010000034.1, forward strand.
CGGCCTCGGCGATTCCATGCACAAGCGCGCGAAGGAATTGAGCCAGGGCATGAAGCAGCGCGTCGGCATCGCCCGCGCATTTGCGTTGAAGCCGAAAATGCTTTTGCTCGACGAGCCGTTCGGAATGCTCGACTCGCTCACGCGCATCGAGCTGCAACAAGTCCTGCTCGAAGTCTGGGGCCGCACGCGGCTCACCGCGTTGATGGTCACGCACGACGTGGACGAGGCGATTTTTCTTTCCGACCGCGTGGTGATGATGACCAACGGCCCCGCCGCCGAAGTCGGCGACGTGCTGAATGTCACTTTTCCGCGCCCGCGCAACCGCACGGCACTGCTCGAAGATTCGGAATACTACCGTTGCCGCGAACATCTCATCACATTTCTGGAGGAACGCGCGCATCACAAACTAGCCCACGCCAAAGCTGCCTGAAACAACCTGAACAATGATTGAGCAATCCAACCCTATGAAAAAAAACAAATACACAAACATCCATCGCAAACAAATCCTGACCGGCAGCGCCATTGTCCTGGCCGCAATCGCCTCGGTCTTCGCCGACGGCACGCCTGCCGCAACCACAACGACCCCGGCTGTTATTCCGGCCGCCAAGCCCCCTGCGGCGACCGGCACGTTGAACAGCTTTTTCAACGGCGCATTGCCCGACGCCATCGGCAACAGCAAAATTTCCGTCAACGCCCGCCTGCGCTGGGAATATGCCGACCAGAGCAATCTCAAGGCGGCCAATGCGGAAACCCTGCGCACGCGGTTCGGCCTGACCACGGCCCCGCTCTATGGTTTCCAGGCCATGATCGAGGCGGAAAATGTCTTGAGCCTCGGCGAAAAGAACGATTACAACGCGGCGGGTTCCAATCCGGGCGGGGCCGGCAAGACCATCATCGCGGATCCGACGACCACGGAATTGAACCAGGCGTGGTTGAGCTACACCTACACGAATCTGCCGACGACCATCAAGGGCGGTCGCGAGCGCATCGTTCTGGACAACGCCCGGTTTATCGGCGACGTCGCCTGGCGGCAGAACCAGCAGACGTTCGACGCGGCGTCCGTCCAAAGCAGCCCGATCAAGGATTTGACGGTTTTCTACAGTTACGTCTGGGACGTTCACCGCGTTTTTGGTGACGTCAGCGGGTTGCCCGTCACCAGTCCGAACCATGATTTCAAATCCGATTCACATTTGATCAATGTGTCGTATGACGGCTGGAAATACGCCAAGTTCACGGGCTATACCTATCTGCTGGATCTGGATTTGGACAACGGCACCGCGACCCGCTACAACAACTCCTGCGCGACCTACGGCGGCAGCATCAGCGGCAAAATTCCGGCCGGGAAAAAACTGTCGTTCGACTATCGCGGCGAGTTTGCCTATCAGACCGATTACGCCGACAGCACGGTGAATTACGGCGCGGACTACTACAACGTCGAGCTGGCGGCCAATGTGAAGCCGTTCGTTTTCGGCGGAGGCTATGAAGTGCTTGGCTCGGACAACAACCAGGGTTTTCGCACGCCGCTGGCCACGCTTCACGCGTTCAACGGCTGGGCGGATGTGTTCCTCGGCACACCGGCGCTCGGATTGCAGGATCTTTACGGGTTCGCGCAGGTCACCCTGCCGAAAATCGGGCTGCCCATCCGCTTCGTCTATCACAAATTTGATTCCGACACCGGCGGCAAGGACTACGGCCAGGAATTCGATGCGGTCGCCACCAAGAAGCTGGGCAAGTATTGGACCGCCATCGCCAAATACTCGCACTATGACGGCGAAAGCGCTCCCTACGCGTTCAACGTGGACAAGGTCTGGGTGGAGATGAACTTCAACTTCTGATCATGCCTGACAACCGTCAGCATCGAAGCGACGCCGTTCCTCCCGTCGCCGCGCCGCGCCGCAAGGCGGGACACGCCTGATTTTTCTTGATCACGCAATGAACAACTCCCCGTTCATCCCTGAAACCGCGCCTTTTTCAGCCGAACAACGCGCGTGGTTGAATGGTTTTCTCGCCGGGCTTCATTCCTCCGCGCCCGCCGAACCCGCGCCGGCCGCAACAAAAAATTCCGAACCGCTGCTGATCCTTTTCGGATCGCAAACCGGTTCCGCCGAAGGTCTCGCGAAGCAGGTGGCAAAGGAATCGCAGACCTGCGGCTTTGCGCCAAAGGTGCTGGCCTTGAATGATTACGAGTCGGCAAACCTTCCCAACGCAAACAAGGCCGTCATCATCTCCAGCACCTGGGGCGACGGCGAACCGCCCGACAACGCGGTGAATTTCTGGTCATGGCTCAACGCTGAATCCGCGCCGCGCCTGGAAAACTTGAACTTCGCCGTGCTTGGCCTCGGCGACAAAAACTATTCCGACTTTTGCGGAGCGTCGAAAAAATTCGACGCGCGCCTTGAAGTCCTCGGCGCGAAACGTCTTGCCCCGCGCGGCGAATGTGACGTGGATTACGAGGTCGCCGCCAAAAACTGGATTGACGGATTGTGGGATAAGTTGGGCGTAGGACAGGCGTCGCGCCTGTCACCAATTTCAAATCAAACTGCTTCGACCAACGGCGAGCTTCACCAAAACGGTGATGGAAAAAATAGTGAGACAGGCGCGACGCCTGTCCTACAGTTCAACAAAACCCACCCATTCCCCGCGCGATTGCTGAAAAATGTTTTGCTCAACCGGCCCGGTTCCGGCAAGGAAGTCCGCCACTTTGAGATCGCGCTCGGCGGCAGCGGCCTCGCTTACGAAGTCGGCGACGCGCTCGGCGTCATTCCTGAAAATTGCCCCGAACTGGTGGCGCAAATTCTCTCCGCCATCAATGCGACCGGCGATGAACCAGTGAAGATGGCGGGCTCAATTGTCCCGCTCCGCGAGGCGCTCGCCAAATATTTCGATCTTGCGAAACCGCCAACTGAATTGCTCCCGGCAGCGGCGAAACGAACATCGGCAGGCGAACTCGCCCCGCTGCTGGCGTCGGAACTCACCGAAGATTTGAAAAAATGGCTGCGCGGCCGCGACGTTTTGGACGTGCTCACGCTGGCTCAATTCACTTTTTCCGAACTGTTGCCGTTATTGCGCAAACTCTCACCGCGCCTCTATTCCATATCGTCCTCGCCCAAGGCGCATCCCGGTGAAGTTCATCTCACCGTGAGCGCGGTGCGCTACGAAAGTTTTGGCCGCCGGCGCAAAGGCGCGGCTTCAACTTTCCTGGCCGATCTCGCGGAAAAGGCCGCATCGGTAAAAGTTTTTGTGCAGCCCTCGCACGGTTTCAAGACGCCGGTGAACGGCGACACGCCGATGATCATGGTCGGTCCGGGCACGGGCATCGCACCGTTCCGCGCGTTTCTGGAAGAGCGGGCCGCACTTGGCGCGAAAGGGAAAAACTGGCTGTTCTTCGGCGACCAGAAACGCTCCGCTGATTTTCTTTACGAGGAACAACTCACCGGCTGGCAGAAAACCGGTTTCCTCACGCGGCTCGATCTCGCTTTCTCCCGCGATCAGGCCGGAAAAATTTACGTTCAGGATCGCATGATTGAAAACGCCGCCGAGTTGTGGTCATGGCTCGATGCCGGCGCGCACTTCTACGTCTGCGGCGACGCCTCGCGCATGGCCAAGGACGTTGACGCTGCGCTCCACAAAATCATCGAGACCGCCGGCGGCAAAAGCGCGGACGACGCGAAGGCGTATGTCGCCAAATTGAAATCCGACAAACGCTACCAACGCGATGTTTATTAAATCATTTATGCCTCACGCAAAGATCGCCAAGGACGCAAAGATTTTTTGGACTGCGGTGGCAGAGCGCGGCGGTGGCACCGCTTTCGCCAGCCATGCCATCGTCCCAAAGCGGCGTGGCGCTTCGCTTCCCGCCGCAGTCCAAAATGGCTTGCTCCTTTGCGGACTTTGCGTCCTTGGCGTGGGGAATGCCTTCATCCATGAGTAACATTATTTTGCCAGAACCCATCGCCAGCGCCGGTTTTACGCCGGAGCAGAAGGAATACTTGTCCGGACTGTTCGCCGGGGCCGCCGCGCGCGGTCAGAAGTTCAGCGATGTTGAGCCTGTGCCGCAAAATGATGATTTAATTTTCGAGGAACACGTGAAGCGCGAGCTGCATCCGCTCGACGCTTACGCGCAAATCGTCGAAAATTCCATCAACAACAAGGCGCCGGACAAGGAGGACATTTTTCGTTTCAAATGGAACGGCCTGTTTTTTCTCACGCCGGTCAAGGACGCATTCATGGCGCGACTGCGGATTCCTGGCGGACTGCTCACAACTTTTCAGCTCCGCGAACTCGGCCGGCTGGCGCAGGAACTCACGAGCGGTTACGTCCAGATCACGACGCGCGCCAATTTGCAGATGCGGTTAATTCAGCCCAAAGATGCGCCGGAATTTTTGCGCCGCGTCCAGAGCGTCGGCCTGCACACGCGCGGCGCGGGCGCGGACAACATCCGCAATCTCACGGCGAATCCCACGGCGGGCATTGATCCGGTCGAACTGATTGACGTGATGCCGCTCTGCCAGCAGATCGGCCAGATCATCATCAACGACCGCTCGTTTTACGATCTGCCGCGCAAGTTCAACATCGCCTACGACGGCGGCGGCCTCATCGGCACGGTGGAAGACACCAACGACCTCGGCGTGAAAGCGGTGAAGGTTGGCGACGAAATTGTATTCCGCATCGCGCTCGGCGGCGCGACCGGACACAAGGCTTTTGCGCGCGACCTTGGCGTGGTGGTGCCACCGAATGAAATCAACAAAGTTGTCGTCGCTGTGTTGCGCGTTTATATCGAACACGGCTGCCGCACCGACCGCAAGAAGGCGCGGCTGAAGCATCTGCTCGACAGGATGTCGCCCGAAGAATATCTCGCGCTCGTGGAGAAGAAACTCGGCCGGCAGCTTCGGCGTGTTCCATACGACGCAACGCAGATGCGCTGGGCCGACCACGAACTGCCGCATTCGCACGTCGGCGATTTCCCCCAAAAGCAGCACGGGTTGAATTACGTCGGCGCGATCTGCCCCGTTGGCCAGATTACGCCGAAGCAGATGCTGCGGCTGGCCGAACTCGCCGATCTTTACGGCAGCGGAGAAATCCGTCTGACGGTCTGGCAGAATTTTATTATTCCCAACGTGCCGGACGCGTTCGTGCCGACGCTGAAGCACACGTTGGCGAAAGCGGGCTTTGCCACGAAACAATCGAATCTCGCGAGTGGCGTCATCGCCTGCACCGGGAACTCATATTGCAAATTTGCGCAGTCGAACACGAAAGGCCATGCGCTCGAACTCATCAAACACCTGGAGAAAACAATCCAGCTTGATCAGCCCGTGAACATCCACGTCACCGGCTGTCCGAATTCCTGCGCGCAGCATTACATGGGCGACATTGGCTGCCTCGGCACGAAGATGCGCGGCGAAGACGGTTATCACATTTTTGTCGGCGGCGGCTTCGGCAAAAACCAGGCGGTCGGGCGTCAGGTTTTTTCCGGTGTGAGCGCGACGGAGTTGCCGCTGATGCTGGAAAAAATGCTGCGTATATATCTCAAAAAACGCGAGGGCCGTGAGACGTTTCAGCAATTTACCACCCGGCATGATTTGAACACGCTGCAAGCCATCTTCTCCAATGACGAATGATCCGCCCATGCCGGAAACTTCGGGGCGCAGTGTCAAAACGGTTTGCCCGTATTGCGGCGTCGGCTGCGGCATGATCTTGCAGGTCGAGAACAGCCGCGTGGCCAAAGTCATCGGCGACAAGGAACATCCGGCCAATTTTGGCCGGCTCTGCGCAAAAGGCAGTTCGGTTGCGCTGACGCTTACCTCGTCCGACCGGCTCGCGGCGGCCTGGGTTCGCCACGGAAAAAATTCCGAACGCGAACGTGTGCCGCTGGACCTGGCGCTGAAGGAGACGGCTGAACGGCTGAAAAATATCATCGCGCAACACGGCCCGGATGCGGTGGCATTCTACATCTCCGGCCAGTTGTCCATGGAGGCGCAATATCTCGCCGGCAAACTGGCCAAGGGATTTTTACGCACCAACAATGTTGATTCCAACTCGCGCCTGTGCATGTCGAGCGCGGCCAGCGGATACAAATTGTCGCTCGGCGCGGACGGGCCGCCGGGTTCGTATCAGGACATAGACCGGCTGGACTGCGCGCTGGTCATCGGCGCGAACATGGCCGACTGCCATCCGATTCTTTTTCTGCGCCTGCTCGACCGGCAAAAGCAGGGCGCGAAAATCATCGTCGTTGATCCGCGCCGCACGGCGACGGCGGAGAAGGCGGATTTATATTTGCAAATCAAGCCCGGCACCGACCTCGCGTTGTTAAACGGCTTGCTGCGGTTGCTGCTGGACAATGGCCACACGGATAAAAATTTCATCGCGCAACACACCGAAGGCTGGACCGAATTGCGCGAGCTGTTGAAAAATTATTCCCCGGAGCGCGTCGCGGAAATCACCGGCCTGCCCGAAAAGGATGTCCGCACCGCCGCGAAATGGATCGGTGAATCGCCGGAGTTCACGACGTTTTGGACGATGGGTTTGAATCAGAGCACGCACGGCACCTGGCACACGAACGCGATCTGCAACCTGCATCTCGCCACCGGAAAAATCTGTCGTCCGGGCAGCGGACCGTTTTCGCTGACCGGCCAGCCCAACGCGATGGGCGGTCGCGAAGTCGGTTACATGAGTCACGCCTTGCCCGGCCAGCGCGCGGTCACTTCCGAGGAAGATCGGGCGTTCATCGAAAGAATGTGGGGCGTGCCGGCGGAAACCATCCGCGCGGAACCGGGACTGGATGCCGTTTCACTTTTTCAAAAACTCGAAAACGGCGAAGTCAAGG
>DATCBW010000035.1:0-4308 GCA_036511615.1 Verrucomicrobiia bacterium
ACATCGCGCCGAGATATTGCCGTTGATAAGCCTTGAGCAGCACCATCAAATCCAGCCGGATGAGCGGATGCCGGACGATGTGCGGCATCAGCGTCTCCCAGCATTTCATGTTCAGGTTGAATGACGCGCCGAGCGCGTGCGCGTCCATTTTGACGATGGCGTCGTAACAGTCCTTGCCGGACTGGCCGAGCCGGGCAACCCATTTTGGATCGAGATTTTTTTCGCCGAGCGGACTGTAGCCTTCTGGTCGCGGTTCGACGGGAATCAGGTGCAGCACTTTTTCCAACCAGCGCGCCACTTTCGGACGGTTGCACGATTCAATGTGAACGGGAAAAACGCCGCCGTCGAAATGGATGTCGTAATCGAGCCGGTTCACGCCGGGATAAACCAGGCCGATCATGTCCTGCGAACCGCTCGGTTCAGCGTTGCCCTGATTTTCCGCGTCGTAAAGCTCGCGCGCCAGTTCGTCGAGCGGTCGCTTTGGCAATTTGCCGTTCCAAATTTTCATCGCCACCGCGCGCGTGCCGCTGGCGATGCCGCTGCGATCCATCGGGCGAAAATCCGGTTCGATCTGCAGCACCACCATCGAACCGGGCGGCTTGGGGTTGTGGCGCGAGACGAACGGCTGGTCAATCCAACCGCCCGCGAGTTGCAGGCGGTTGGGAATGGCCCCGAAGTATCTGGCGACAGGCGTGAGTTTCATCAGCCGATGCCCACGCGTTCGCCGGCCTTGCGCTTTTCATACTGCTGCTTGATCCACACATAAGTTTCCGCGAGACCTTTGTTCAACGTCGTCTTTGGCTCCCACTTGAGAACTTTTTTGATAAACGTGTTGTCCGAATTGCGCCCGGCCACGCCTTGCGGCGCGTTGAGGTCGTATTTGCGGTTCATCTTCACGCCGGCGATTTTTTCAATCTTGGAAAGCAATTCGTTGATGGAAACCAGTTCACTCGAACCGAGATTGATCGGCGTGGCGATCAAGTCGTCGCTGTGCATGATCTTGTCAATGCCCTGCACGCAGTCGTCAATATACATGAAGCTGCGCGTCTGATGGCCGTTGCCCCAGATCGTGATGTCCGTCTTGCCGGTGTCAATCGCCTCAATGACCTTGCGGCAGAGCGCGGCGGGCGCTTTTTCGCGGCCACCGTCCCAGGTGCCGTGCGGGCCATAGACATTGTGGAAACGCGCAATGGCCGTTTTCATGCCGCGTTCGTGCCAGTATTCCTCGCAGAACATTTCGGAGATCAACTTTTCCCAGCCGTAACCGCGTTCGGCCATCGCCGGATACGCGTCGGATTCCTTGAGCGCGCGGACGTTCGGGTCCTGCTGCAACAGCGTGTTGTAGGCGCAGGCCGAGGATGAAAAGAAGTAGCGACGCGCGCCCGCTTTGTAAGCAGCCTCGACCATGTTCGTGTTGATGAGAATCGAACGCAGACATTCAACGCGGAAACGCTCGATGAAACCCATGCCGCCCATGTCGGCGGCGAGATTATAAACTTCAACTGCGCCTTCACAAACGCGATGGCAGTTAGCCTCGTTGCTCACGTCGAGGCAAAGATTTTCCACGCCAGGAACGTGCAGATACCATTCGTAAAGCGGTTTTTTGTCCACCGCGCGGATGTTGGTGAAACCTTTCTTTTTGAAGTAAAGCGCGAGGTTGCCGGCGATGAATCCGCCCGCGCCAGTGATGACGATGAGATCGTCCTTTTTCAGCGGCGGGTCTTTTTCCACGACTCGTTTTTTATGTTCCATAAATTTATTTCGTTTGGTGACGCCAATCGCGTCGGTTGCCATCAAATGTTCAAGGTAATTCTAGCTTGCCATTTCCGCTTGGGAATGTCCACTTTAGGCCAGCACATATCCATTATTGACCTACCATGCCACCCACCGTCCAGCCGACCCCGGATTTCTTCTCGCCGCAGGTTTCCGAGGCACGGAGGTTTTATCTCGACCTCAAGCCGCCGCGCGGCACCCGGCTTGCCGTCGTCTGCGGGGGCGTGGAGCATTGCGCGCCGGGCTACGCCATCCGTCGGGCGACGTTTCCATTTTATTCGCTCGAATACGTCGTGCGTGGCGAAGGCCGGCTGAAGCTGGGCCGGCGCGGTTTCGAGCTGCGCCCCGGCGTGGTCTTCTCCTACGGCCCGGGCATCGCGCAGCACATTGACACCAACGCGCAAAACCCGCTGGTAAAATACTTCGTGGATTTTGCCGGCACACAGTCCGGCCAATGGCTGCGCGACTGCAAGCTGCCCGCCGGCGGGGTGTTGCAGGTTTTTCCCCCGACCGAAATCCAGCCGCTGTTCGACGAGCTGATCCGCAACGGCCAGCGCGGCACCCGGCACACGCCGGAACTGTGCCGGCATCTGCTGGAATCCCTCGGCGTGAAACTGCTGGAGGCGCGCGTGCCGCTGAAGGGCGCGGACTCGTCGGCGTTCGCCACGTTCCAAAAATGCCGCGAACACGTCCGCGCCCATTTCCGGCGGCTGCGGACTTTGGATCAGGTCGCCGCCGAGAATCATCTGGACACCGCCTACATCTGCCGCCTGTTCCGGCGCTACGGCCACGAGTCGCCATATCAATTTTTGATGCGACTGAAGATGAACGCCGCCGCCGAACAACTGGTCCAGCCCGGCGCGCTGGTGAAAAACATCGCCGCCGACCTCGGCTTCACCAACCCGTTTCATTTTTCGCGCGTGTTCAAATCCGTGTTCGCGGTCGCGCCGGAAACTTTTCGTCGGATGCGTTGAACGCTCGACAACCGCACCGGAAAAATTAAAATTTCCACATGACGAAACCGACTTTGCTCGTTCTCGCAGCCGGCATGGGCAGCCGCTATGGCGGATTAAAACAAATTGATCCCGTCGGCCCGGCGGGCGAAACCATCATTGACTACTCGATTTACGACGCGATGCGCGCCGGCTTCGGCAAGCTCGTGTTCGTCATCCGCAAGGACATCGAGCAGCCGTTCCGCGAAATCGTCGGCGCGCGTTTTGAAAAGCGCATCGCCGTGGAATACGTCTTTCAGGAGCTCGACAAACTGCCCGCGCCCCACACGCTGCCCGCCGGCCGCACCAAACCGTGGGGCACGACGCACGCGATTTTGATGGCGGAAAATGTCATCAAAGAAAATTTCGCCGCCATCAATGCGGACGATTTTTACGGGCGGCAGGCCTACCAGGTGCTCGTCCGGCATCTCACCTCCGGCACGCCGGATTATGCGATGGTCGGGTTCATCCTGAAAAACACCCTGTCCGACCACGGCAGCGTGGCGCGCGGCGTTTCGCGCGTGGACGGCAATGATTATCTGACCCACATCGTCGAGATGATGAAAATCGAGCGCGATGGCCAGGGCGCAAAGAACACTGAACCTGACGGCAAAATCACCAGGCTGACCGGTGACGAGGCGGTTTCGATGAATTTTTGGGGCTTCACGCCCGCGCTGTTTCCGCAGATCAAGGCCGAGTTTGGAAAGTTTTTGCAGAAGGCCGGCGGCGAACAAAAATCCGAGTGCTACATCCCCGCCACCGTCGGCGAACTCGTGACCAGCGGCCGGGCGCGGTGCAAGGTGCTGCGTTCGTCCGATTCCTGGTTCGGCGTGACTTACCGCGAAGACCGGACGCAGTTGGTCGAGAGCATCCGCCAGCTCATCGCACAGGGCAAATACCCGGACAAATTGTGGACGTAGGTCGGTTCCGCCTGGTTCAAATTCAAGGCTGCCGATTTACCGGCGGCAAATGCCGTGACGAAACGCGCGGCAAAATCCAAGCAACGCCAGGCCCGCCGCCGCCAAAGCCAGTTCGCTCGGTTCGGGGATTGCAGAAGGAGAAAATTGTATATTATCCAAGATGACAGGCCCGCCAGAACCATTTGAGTAATATGGATCCGTGAAGAGCAACTGGCCAGTTTGACCGGCAAAAGCCGAAATATCGGCTGAATAAATGTTGTAGTTGGCTGTGCTGCCGGTTTCGAAAAAGTTTAGAGGCTGCTCATCAAAGGTTGCTACTAAGCCACCAATGTTACCCCAAAAAAATAATGTTTTGGCTGTTAACGGGACTTGTCCGGTTTGACCAATTGTGGCGGAATTGGTATTAATTTGTCCTCCAGACGGATTGAATTGACCCCAAAGCTCCAGATAGTATTTACCAGCAATTGCTCCAGAATAATATGAGAGCGTATCTCATAAATAGGGCTTGTAATTTTTGCGGTTGATTTATAGATGGTTATGGATGGAACTGACCAACGAACAATGGCAGGTCGTGGCGGCGTTGCTGCCGTCGGAAAAAGTGCGTGCCGATGGCCGTGGGCGGC
>DATCBW010000036.1:0-15131 GCA_036511615.1 Verrucomicrobiia bacterium
AGAAATTTTGGCGGGGCGTCCACGCCGGGCGCGGCGCCCGCCGTGAAAAAAATTCCGGCGGCAACCACAGCGGCCCGGTGACAAATTGTTTTACTCACAGCGTCAAATTGGTTAATGGAGTGGCAGCGTGAATGCAACCCTAATTGAATCTCTGCGCAACGCCAGCGGAGGCAGTTTGAGCTTCGCCGTGGGTTTTGCGCTGCTGGCCGGGCTGCTGGCGTGGCTGGTGCTGGAGATTTTCCGCGCGCTGCTCCGCGTGGCCGGCGAAAGCCGCCAGCAGCGGATGGCGCTGAAAAAACTGCGCGCGCAACTGCAGGAAACCCGGCTCCGCTGCCGCGAGGCCGAGCAGGTGCAGGCCGGCTGGAACGGACTTCGCAAATTTTCCGTCGCCAAAAAAATCACCGAGTGCGACGATGTCTGCGCCTTTTATCTGAAACCGCACGACGGCCGGCCGCTGCCCGCGTTCAAGCCCGGACAGTATCTCACGTTCCAGCTTGATCTGCCCGGACGCGACAAGCCGCTCATCCGCTGCTACTCGTTGTCCGACTGTCCCAAGGATTATTACCGCGTCACCATCAAAACGGAAAAAGCGCCGCCAGACAAACCCGACGTGCCGCCGGGCGCGGGTTCGAGTTACTTCGCCGACGTGGTGAAAGAAGGAGACATCCTCAACGTCAAGGCGCCGACTGGTCATTTCTTCCTGGACATGACGAAGGCAAATCCCGTCGTGCTCATCGCCGGCGGTGTCGGCGTCACCCCGATGTTGTGCATGGCCAACGCGATTGCGGCCAGCGGCTTGAAACGCGAGGCGTGGTTTTTCTTCGGCGTCCGCAACCGGCGCGAGCATATTCACAAAGCGGAACTGGAAAAACTCGCGGCGGAAAATGACAACATCCATCTTCACATCTGCTACAGCAAGCCGGGCGATCAGGAAATAAAGGGCCGCGACTATCATCACGAAGGCCGCGTGGGCATTGAGCTTTTGAAGGAACTGCTGCCGTCGAACAATTTTGAATACTACCTCTGCGGCAACGGCGCGTTCATGAAAAGCATCACCGACGGCCTTGAAGCGTGGGGCGTGCCGGACAAGGACGTTCACTTCGAGGCGTTCGGTCCGGCGACGGTGAAGAAAAAGGCCGCCGCGCCCACGCCCGCCGAGACGACGCACCTGCAAAAAGTAATGGTCACGTTCGCGCGTTCGAACAAAACCGTCCGCTGGGAGCCGGCGGCGGAAAATATTCTGGAGTTTGCCCGGTCGCAGGGCGTGAAGATTGATTCCGGCTGCTGTGCGGGCGGTTGCGGCTCGTGCGTCGTCGCCATCAAGTCCGGCGAGGTGAATTATTTGAAAAAGCCCGACGCCGAACCGGAGGCCGGCACCTGCCTCACCTGCATCTGCCGTCCCAAAAACGATCTGGCTTTGGATGCGTAAAAATGAAAAATTTGAAAACATCCAACAACCAACATCCAACGCCGAACATCCAATGTGACGTAGCCGGACAGTATTTTGGATGTTGGTTGTTCGATGTTGGTTGTTCGATGTTCCCCCTTTCCAATTAAATGCCTGCCGCCCCGACCATCCTCGAACGCCCGCAGCGCTGGGACGCCGCGTTCGACCCGGACATGACGGACGCGGCGGTGGACCGCCTGCTCGCCACCGCGCCGTTCAGCGGGATGAACGCGGACAAATTTCCCAAACGCACGCCGCTCCGCGAAATCCTCCGCAACGATGCGCGCGTCCTCAAATTCCGCAAAGGCGAAATCATCATGCGCCAGGGCGACTACGGCACGTCGGCGTTCCTGATTTTGCAGGGCGCGGCGCGTGTGGTGCTGAAACCGGATTTGCCGCCGTCGCTGCTGGGCCGCCAGGCAACGGGCAAAAAGGGGGTCTTTCGCACGCTCGCACAACTTTGGAACGGCTCGCGTCCGGCGGAATTTTTCTCGCGCAAACAACTCGGCCAGGATGCCGGCCTCGGCGCACGGCAGGATGCCGACCAGGTTCACATTTTTCTACAGGACGTTCCGCGCGTGCTGGACAAACACCGCACCGAGCAGATGACGACGGGGGAATTTTTTGGCGAGATCGCCGCGTTGAGCCGCATGGCGCGCACCTCCACAATTTTTGCCGACAGCGACGATGCGGAGCTGCTCGAAATCCGCTGGCAGGGTCTCCGCGACCTGATGAAATACGACGACGCGCTGCGCACACACATCAACAAAATTTACCGCGAACGCGCGCTGGCCTCGTATCTTCGCGCCACGCCGCTGTTCAAAAATTTGAGCAAAGAGCAATTGGATCGCGTCGCCGAAGCCGTGGAATTTTCGACGTTCGGCGACTACGACTGGTCCGGCGAATACAAACGCCTCGCGCAATCCGGCAGCGTGCGACCGGAAAAAGAACCCGTCATTGTTGGCGAAGGTGATTATCCGAACGGCATCGTGCTGGTGCGCGCCGGCTTTGCGCGCGTGAGTCAGAAATTTGGCGGCGGCGAACGCACGCTCAACTACATCGGCGCGGGCCAGGTTTTTGGGTTGAACGAGATCGCCCACAACTGGCGCAACAAAAATTCGCCGGTGAATTTTCAATTCTCGCTGCGCGCCATCGGCTACACGCATCTGCTCATCGTGCCGACGCGCGTGATGGAGGAAATTGTCCTGCCGTCGCTGGCGAAAAATGAACTGCCGCCGCTGCTGGAATCTGCAAAGGAAGAGACGGATTCCGCTCCGCCGGAAACCGCCGTGCGCGAAAAAGTAGGCGCGGAAGTTCTGGAATTTCTCACCGAGAACCGTTTTTTCAACGGCACGGCGACGATGGTGATTGACCTGGACCGCTGCACGCGCTGCGACGACTGCGTGCGCGCCTGCGCCTCGACGCACGACAACAACCCGCGCTTTCTGCGTCACGGGCCGAGCGCCGGGCGGCTGATGATCGCCAACGCCTGCATGCACTGCGCGGACCCGGTCTGCATGATCGGCTGCCCGACCGGCGCGATCCACCGCGAATCATTTGCCGGTCAGGTTGTCATCAATCCCGCGACGTGCATCGGCTGCAAGGCGTGTTTCAACAACTGTCCCTACGACGCCATCCGCATGGTCGAAGTCCGCGACGGACGCGGGGAATTTCTCGTGGACCAGGAAATGAAGCCCATCATCAAGGCGACCAAGTGCGACCTGTGCGTGGAAAATTACGGCGGTCCGGCCTGCCAGCGCGCCTGTCCGCACGGCGCGCTGGAGCGGATCAATTTGAACAACCTCGACCGGCTCGCGAAATGGCTGAAGTTATGAAAAGTGCCGCTGAAAATGACTGCTTATTAGAGGTGCCGAACCTCACCTCACCCCGGCCCTCTCCCCTCCTTCCGAAGGAGCGGAGAGGGAGAATCATTCCCAGCCTTGATGCAAAAACACGACTGGCTTCTGCTCGACGACCTTCCGAATTTCTGAAAGCAGACAGTGGCTGTTCCCACTCCCCGGGGGAGAGGGTCAGGGTGAGGGCGGGCGTAAATCTAATTTTTCCTTTTTCGTCAAGCGCGCCATGACCCGCTTCCGGCGACAATTTACTTTCGGCTCGCTCGCACTGATTGCCGCGAGCGTGGCGGCGTTGTGGCTGAATGGAAAATTCAACGCGCTGCCGGATTACGCGTTCCTCACCGGCTGGGCGTTGCTCGCGGGAATGTTCGTGCTGACGATCTATAACGTCCGCAAAAAATTGCCGTTCCTGCCGCTCGGCAAATCCGAGACGTGGCTGCAAATCCACATCTTCCTCGGCTTCTTCACGACGCTGTTGTTTCTGATTCATCTGAACTTTCGCCTGCCGCACGGCTGGTTTGAGATCGCGCTCGCGTGGCTGTTCGTGCTGGTCAGTGGCAGCGGCTTTGTCGGTTTGTTTTTCAGCCGCATACTGCCGCGCCGGCTGGCGACGCGCGGCGGCGAAGTTATTTTTGAAAAAATCCCCGCGCTGCGTCACGTGTTGAAAGCCGAAGCGGAAACTTTATCGCTCGGCACAGACGCGAAATCACCGGTCATTGCGGAATTTTATACCAAGCGTCTGGCGCCATTTTTCTCCGGCCCAAAAAATTCCTGGCTGCATTTCGTTGAATCACGCCGCCCGGTCAGCGCGCTGCTCGCTGAACTGGAAGACCTGCGCCGCTTCGCCACCGATGACGAGCGCCAAAGAATTGAGCGGCTTGCCGCAATTGTCCGGCAGAAAGACGGGCTGGATTATCACCGCGCGTTGCAGCTTGCGCTGAAGCTGTGGTTGTTCGTCCACATTCCGCTGACTTACGGTTTGTTGATTTTCACGGCATTGCACATAGTTCTCGTCTTCGGATTTTCAGGAGGTGCGCGATGAGCGAGCAACTGCCATCCCCGGATTTCGACGCGCACAATTATGCGCGGCCAAACCAAAACTGGATTTGCGGCCACGCCTGCGAGGGCAATGCGTGCCGGCAAGGCCCGGACGCCAAAGGCCGCTGCCGCGCGACCGCTGAATGCAAGCCCGTCCAGAAAACCAAGCCCGGCGAGACGAAAGGCCGCTGGCATTGCACGCGGCCCGGCGGTGAATGTGAATCCGGCCCGCTGCCGGACGGAAGCTGCTGTCGTCCAATCGCAAAATGTTCGCCGGTGCCAACATTGCGCGTGTGGCGTGGTCGCGCGACGCTGGCGGTCATCGCGGCCTCGTGCGCGGTGCTGCTGTTGCTGCTGGGCAATCCGCCGTGGCGGAATAATTTCATCAGTCCCGGAATTGTTTCCGATTCACATTCCGGCGCGACGTTCGCCGCGCGGGCGGAGACGAATCATTTGAACCAGAACTGTGGCGCGTGTCATGTGGCGGGAGATTCGGGGCCGAATCCAATGATCCACGCCGCGTTGCACGCTGATCCGGGAATTTTGGATTTGAAAAAACTCGCGAACGCCAAGCCGGCGGAACCGACGGCGATTGATGAGTCGTGCTTGAAATGTCATGCGGGCAGAAATTTTCACCAGACGGACGCGCCACCGATTTCATGTTCGTTCTGCCACGCGGAGCATCAAGGCAGAATGATGGCGGCGACGACGGACGCGAGTTGTAATTTCTGCCACGGTGACGCGGCGAAGATGGCTCACAATTCCGTAGGAGACGAGGTGACGAGTCTCAAATCAAAACAAAGTCAGAGCCTCCTCACGTCGGCTCCTACAAAATCAGAAATCCACCATTTCGCGGACGACCACCCGCAGTTCCGTTTCATCACTGAAAAATTGCGCGACCCGGACACGTTGAAATTCAACCACACCTTGCACCTGACCGGCCCGACGATCCCGAACCTGCCCGGCGGCGAAAAACTTGACTGCATGTTCTGCCATCAGCCGGATGCGGCGGGCGCGTTCATGAAGCCGGTGGCCTTTGAGAAGAACTGCCGCGTCTGCCACTCGCTGCAATTTGACCCGGAGACGCCGCAGTTGATGCTGCCGCACGGCAACGTGGATTTTGTGTCGGCATATTTGCGGAGCCTGCCGAAACAGTATCTGAATCTGGCGGCGACGGAAAACCTCGCCGACGCAAACGGGTTTGTGGAAAAGAAGCTCGCCGGTTTGCGGTCGCAGTTCGGCACCGGCGAAGACCTCGAGCGGCGCGTGTTCTTCAGCACGGCGACGTTCGGACCGGAGGCGCAGATCGGGACTTTGAGCGGCGCGACGCGGTCGCTGTTTCCAGGCTGCGCGTATTGCCACGAAATTAAAACGGCGGCATCAGGTTTGCCGCAAATCACCAAGCCGGTGATGCCGGAACGCTGGCTGGTAAAGGCGAAATTCAGCCACGCGAAACACTTGAACATCGCCTGCGCGCAATGCCATGACGCGGTTCACAGCAAGGACACGGCGGACATTTTGTTGCCAGCGAAGGAGACGTGCGCGGCCTGTCACAGCCCGCACGGCGGTGTGGCGAATACCTGCGCGGAGTGCCACACCTACCATCAGCCGCAATTCGTCGCGAAGTGATTGTCCGAGGATGAGGATGAGGACGAGGAGGATTTTTTAGAACCGCATGGAAAGGTTCAATCCGCCGCCTCCGTCAAACTTGTCGTAGCTTTGAACCAGCGGGCCGTCGGTGTTCAAGGTGTCGCAACTGACGAACGTGCGGAGCGCGACTTTGCGGGTGATGGGAAAATACAGGGCGATGCCGAAGGAGTGCAGCCAGTCCTGGCGGCCTTGGCGAACCTGCGGGTAATAGGAATACTGGAGACGATAAAACGGCTGCACGAGGGAGTGCGGGCATAGCCGCCAGTTGCCAAGCAGCACGAAGCTGTGGTCGGTGCGGTTGTTGTAATCGCCAAGGTTGTCCGGGACGGGATTTTGAGTTTCAGTGAAGCGGTAGTCCCCTTCATAGCCGACGACCACGGATTTGTTGTCTGCCAGTTGAGGGATTGCTATGGATGAACCGGCGTTACGGGAAACATTGTGTGATCGGGCGTTTCCGGCGGATAAGGAAGGCCCGGATTCATGTCCCGATAGACGATTTCCAAACCGAAGACCGCCTGGTTGAAGTCCACGACATATTCCACCGTGCCGTCGGCAAAATCGTGTTGCTGCTGCTGGATCGTCGCCAGGATGAGCGGCAGCGAGGACAGCGGCTGGGAAAAGCCCACGACCAGCACGAGGCGCGAGATCACTTTGCCAAGGTTGAAAAATTCCGGGTCGTGCAATTCATTTCCGTCGGGCGGAACGATGATCAACTGGCCGGCTTTCAACACAATGCTGATGCCGTTTTTCAAGGTCACTTTGACCAGCCCTTCGAGATCCAGGATTTTGAAGCTGCCGTCCGGCAGCACGGCGCAGATCATCGTCGTGCCCAGCACGGCGGCGGAGGTGCCGTGATATTGAATCGTTCCGCCGCCGACGCCCGCCGGTGCGTGAAACAAAATGCTGCCTTTTTCCAGTTGGATGCTGCGCCCGCCGGCTTCAAAGGTGAAAATTGTGTTCGCCCCGATGCGCGTGATCGTCTTGTCCGGCGCGGTCATTTCCACGCGCGACGCCGCGCCGGTGCGCACCCGGTCCGGCGCCTGAAAAACCATGTTGGTCCGCGCCGGCACGACGCTTTTGTCCGCCGCCGCCACGACCTTGGCGTCACGGATGATTTCAGTGAACGTGCTTTCCGTCAGCGGCGCGGCCCCAATTGACGCCAGACCCGGAAGGAGAAACAGGCCGGCCAGAAAAAATGATTTGTTCATGGTTGCCAAGGACGTTGATAATAAACACTACCATTCCTAATGGGTTGTCAACCCTTTCCCCAACGAATAATCTGCGGCCGCCCTTTACCCGGAAACAAACAATGAAACCTGCCGCCAAACGTCCGTTCATCGTCCTCGCCATCTGCGCGGTGGTCACGCTGACGTGCCTGTTGCTGTGGCAGCATGGCTTTTTGCAGGAAATGGAATTTTCCGCGCAGGACTGGCAGACGCGACACGGGCGCAAAACGCCGGTGGACGACCGGCTCATGCTCATCGGCATTGACAAGCCGATCTACGCGGCGGATTTCAGCGACGAGGAACTGCAACGCGAGCCGGTGCTGCGGGATCTGCAAAATAATTTTCCGTGGTCGCGCGCGGTCTGGGCGCGGCTGATTCAAAAACTGTCGGACGCCGGTGCCAAAGTCATCATGTTCGACCTGTTATTTACGACGCCGGGCGCGGGCGATGACGAACTGCGGCAGGCGCTCGACCAGCACCGGGACCGCGTCGTCATCGGCTACAACATCAGTTCCGCGAACAATGCGCGCGGGGATTCTTTGGAGCTTCAGCTTCCAAACACAGACTTGGTGCCGGGGGATGGAACCAATTCTCCCGTCACTGACGACCGGCTCGGCTATGTCAACTTCTGGCCCGACAGCGACAACACGTTGCGCGAAGCCAATTACCGTCTGACCGGCGCGCAGGCGGGCGACATACTGCCACGCGATGTCGTCCTTGAATCCTTGGACGCCCGCGCGCTTCGCAAATTCGGCCGGCCGGACCTGGTGCCCGCCGGATTTGACCGGCGTGTTTTCCGCTACACCGCCGCTCCGAACATCGCCTACCGGCCTTATCCCGTTGGCGACGTGCTTTCGCCCAAACTCTGGGAATCCAATTTTGACGGCGGAAAGTTTTTCAAGGACAAGATCGTGTTGATTGGCCCGACCGCCAAAATTTTTCACGATGTTCACAACACCCCGTTCCACGACGAGATGCCCGGCCCGGAAATCCACCTGCAAGTCATCAACGCCGCGCTGCATGGCGAATTCCTGCGCAAACTCCCGCCCGCCGCCAGCGGTGCTGTCATCGTGCTCGCCGGCCTCATCGCCGCCGGCCTCTGTCAGTTCATGCGCGCTCCGCTCAAACGGCTGCTCGTGATCCTGCTGCTGTGCGCCGGCTTTCTGGTCGTGACAAAAATTTGTTTCGACTGGGCCAATTTGATTTTGCCCATGGTGCCGCCGGTCGGCGTGCTGATCTTCATCGGCATCGCCGCGCTGGCCTATGATTTCATTGTCGAACGGCTGGAGCGGATGAAGCTGCGGCACACGATGGGCCTGTATTTTTCACCGCGCGTGCTGGACGCCGTGCTGGCCGACCCCGGCTCGATGGAACCGCGCCGCGCCAGCGTGGTTTTGCTGCTGACCGATCTGCGCAATTCCACGCCGCTCGCCGAAACGCTCGGTCCGAAGGGCATGTTCGAGCTGCTGAACAAAGTTTTTGAAGCGCAGACCAATGCCATCATGGGCGAGGAGGGCAACCTCGAACATTTTCTCGGCGACCAGTTCTTGAGCTACTGGGGCGCGCCGCAAAAACAGCCGGACGCCGCCGACCGCGCCAGTCGCGCGGCGATGAAACTCATCCGCTCGATGGAAGACTTGCGCACCCTGCTGACGCCGGAAGTGCAAAAATTATTCGGCTATGGCGTCGCGCTGCACAGCGGCGGCGTGCTGGTGGGCAACAAAGGTTCCGCGCTGCGGCTGGACTACGGCCTGGTCGGCGACACGGTCAACGAGGCGGCGCGCGTCGAGGCGCTCACGAAATACTACGGCGCACGGATGCTGGTGACGCGCGACGCATTCGCGCAGTTCAGCACGCAAGGCCCGCACCGGCTGATTGACCGCGTCATCGTGAAAGGCAAGAGCGAGCCGGTGGAATTGTTCGAGTGCGAAAATCCCTGCACGCCGCCTAACTATGCGGACATTTGCCGGCGCTACCGGACCGCCTATGACGAATACTTTTTTGGCCGGTTTGGCGAAGCGCAAAAATTATTTTCTGCGCTGGTCCAGGAATTTTCCGACGGCCCCAGCAAAACCCTCGACGCCCGTTGCGCCGAACTCATCACGCACCCGCCCGCCGAATGGCACGGCATCTGGAAAATGGACGCGAAGTGAACCGGAGGTTTTAACATCACGGCAGCAGCAGGACGCGATAGACTTTCATTCCCGTGGCGGAATTATCCACGGCATTTAAGCTGAAATCCGTCGCCGTCAAGGGTGAACCAAGATTCGTCCAGGCCGCCGTCAGGTCTGTCTTGAACTGCACCTGGTATTTTTTCCCGATGACCGTGTCCCACGAAATCGTCGCGGTATGTGCCGCGTTGGTGAGTTGCAGCGCCAGCTTGAACGGCACAAGGACGACACGCACCAGTTCGTTGTAAGCGTCCGCCACGACCAGCGAGCCGTCCGCCGCCACGGCGATGCCGTAAGGATTGAAAAATTTCCCCACGCCATTAGCGCCGCTGTTCGTGCCGGAAATCCCCGCCGCACCGCTCACCGTGGTGACGAGGCCGTTCGTCGCTATCTTGCGGATGGTCTGGTTGAAGGAATCGGCCACGAACAAATTTCCTTTCTTATCGAACGCCAATTCCGCCGGACTGCGAAAACGCGCCGTAACGAGATTGCCGTCCGCCGAGCCGTCCTGGCCCACCGCCCCGGCGTAGGTCGTCACTGCGCCGCTCGTCGTGATTTTGCGGATGGTGTTGTTGTTCGCGTCGCACACGAAGAGATTTTCCTTCGCATCAAACGCCAGTCCGCACGGCGAGTTGAATTGCGCGTTGGTGCCGTTGCCATTCGCGCTGCCCCAAACCTGCGGGCTGCCGGCGAAAGTCGAAACCACGCCGCCGGAAATTTTGCGGATGCAATGATTGCCGCTGTCCGCGACGAAAACATTTCCGTTCGTCCAGACCGCGATGCCCAACGGCGAGGCGAACAGCGCGCTGCCGGTCGCGCCATCAAGAAATCCGCTGGAGCCGGCGACTCCGGCAAAGGTCGTCACCGCTCCCGCCGGGGTGATTTTGCGGATCGTGCTGTTGCCGGTGTCGCTGACGAACAAGTTTCCGTTTTTATCAAACGCGAGTCCGCTGGGCGTGTTGAATTTCGCGGCGGTGCCGGTGCCGTTCACGCTGCCGGCAATGCCGATTTGTCCGGCAAACGTCGTGACCACGCCGGCGGCGGTGATTTTTCGGATGGCGTGATTCTGCGAATCGGCCACGAAATAATTTCCGCTGGCATCCACGACAATCGCCGCCGGATCGCTGAACGTGGCGTTCGTGCCCGTGCCATTTGTCGTGCCGCTGACCAGCGCCTTGCCGGCCAGCGTGGTCACGGAATCCTGCGCTCGCAGTGTGGCTACAAGCGAGAGCAGCAACAATATGGCGGACAATTTTTTCATTCGCCGCGTCGCATCAAGCGTTCGTTGTCGGTCGGCTGCGAAATATTTTCTACTTTCGCCGGCTGAAATTCCGCCGTCGGTTTCAGTTCATCACCATCGCGCGTGACGAGTTTGCCGGCGCGCGTGAAAACATTTTCGACGGTGTAAAGCTCGCCGTCGCGCTCGTAGAATTTCTTCATCTCGTCGAGATGGAACGGACGCGAACCCTTGCGTCCGAACACGACGGTTTCGTTGCCGCTTTCATCCACGACGCGGTCGCGGTCGAGTCCGCAGCCAACAGCCACGGCGGGTTCGTGCGTTGGGAAGGTGGCAATGAGCTTCGGATTCGGCGCGGGACTGAAGCCTGCCGCGCCAGGAACATTTTCCGGCGAGATCATCTGGATGATGCGCAGGCCGTTTTTACCATCGGCCACAAGCGCGAATTCCGAGGCGCTAATGGAACCGATTTGCACGGCGCGCGTGTCGTTAAGTTTTCCATCGGCGTTGTAAAGCCGTTCGAGCTTCGGCTTTTCCGGGTTGGAAATGTCAATGAATGCGAGTCCATCCTCGCCGTCAGCGACGTAGGCGAACGTGCGTGCGAGATAAAAACGTTGCGCATGTTTCAACGGCACGAACGCGCCGGGAATCAGCTTCGGCTTCGTCGGTTCGGTGATGTCGAGCACCTTGAAACCTTCATCGTCCGTCACGAACGCGTAGCGGAACTGCACGCCGACGGCGCGTGGATTTTTCAGGCCTTCCGTAAGTTCGCCTGCCAACATTGGAGCTTCGAGCGCGTCGTTGCGCAGGCCGACGACGAACAATCCGTTTTTGCCGACGACGTAAAGATTCGTTCCCGCCATGAACGAATGCATCGCGCCCGTGAGTTTTCCATCCGGGTTGAAGCGGACGATTTTTTCTTTGTCAAAAAAGTTGTTGTCGGGATTGCCATCGAGCATGGTGCCGACGGTGACCATGACGAGACCTTCCTCGCGGTCCGTGACGAAAACCCACGCATACAGCGGGCTGACGGTCTGCTCCATGTTTTCCGGCTTGCGCGAACGTAGCGGGTCCACGCCGAGCGTGCTCGGCAGCGTCACGCTCGTGGCGTATTTGGTGCGGATGTAAGTGCGCTGGCCGAGCGGCGAAACCGGTGCGGTGCTGATGCGCTCGGAAAACCCTTTCTGATCAATGTTCGCAATGTCAAAAACCTCGAAGCCGTCCTTGCCGTTCGCGGTGTAGAGATATTCGCCGCGTTGCACGAGGTCGAGAATTTCCGTCGCCTCCTTGTGTTCGCCGTCGTGCAACACGCTGTGGTCTTCCTCGACGAATTTTTTGTAATTGTCGGGATACGCGATCTTTTGCAGATGGCTACCGAGTGCGGCCTGCGGTTCATCTTGCTCCGTCCAGATGACGGCGTCCATTCCGCCCTTGCCTTCGCCGACGTAGAGGTAGCGACCAAAGAAATTCACCGTGCCCGTGCCGAAGCCGAGCAGCGACGCCATCCAGGCGTTGTTGTCGTTCGCTTTTGAAATGTGACAGTCCTCGCAATTCTTGGTCGTGCCGACGCCGCTGGTCGTGTGCGGCAGATGCGGATTGAACGCCTGGCCGCTGTAGCCTTCGGCGCTGATGGTTTGCTGCTGCGAGTAAACCCATTCGCGGTTTGCATTCTGCGAACTCACGATGACGGCGCTCGACGAACGCAGCACGGCGAGACGGTTGCTCTTGTAGCTCGCGTCCACGCCTAGCTGGAAAACGTCGTCACGCACGACCTGCGGATTGTAGGAGGTGAAATTGCGGTCGGTAACGCCTTCGTATTTATTCAGCGGCACGCGCTGGTTGGCCTTCATCGGCAAATGACAGCCGAAGCAGGAAGTCGCCCATGATGAATGGCAAATCTGGCAGCCGACGTTTGAGTTGTCGTGTGCCAGATCGCGAGGGCAGGCTTGTAGGTCAGGCGTCGCGCCTGAATCATCATTTTTTGAATTTGAATTGGAGACAGGCGCGACGCCTGTCCTACGCTGACCCGGCACGTCGCCCCAATTCGTTCCATCACGCCGCAAAGTTTTCGCATACGCTGACTTGGCGTTGTAGTGCGACGAGGTTGGATCAATCGTGTCAATCGTCTGCGGCACTTCCCAGATCAAGTCCGGTGTCATTGAGGAGCGCTGGAACAGTTTATTTCCCTGCCAGAAAAAGCGCGGCCCATACGCCGTGTTGTCCGCGCGCAAATCAACACCGGCGATGTTCGTGCCGGTCCAGAGGCCACCGTTGCCGCTGGTGACGAGCGAGGGGCGCTTTTGAATCGTGCCGTGGCAGTCAATGCACTCAATGGTCGTCGCGGCGCGCGGTTCGCCGTAGAGCAGGCCGTTGCCGTGGACGTCCACGTCGAAGTGGCAGTCGGCGCATTGCATCCCGTGCGCGAGATGTTCGTCCTTCAAGTGAACGGCCTTGGCGAATTTCTTCGGATCGTCGTTGGAAATAATGTTTTCATCACGGTCGCGCAAATTGCCTTCGCGGTCATGCTTGAACACCGCGCGGAAAATCCAGCCGTGACCGTGGTAATCGGCGAACTGCGTGTCCTTCAACTTCGAATTCAGCTCGGAAACTTTTTCCAGAAAATCCAGATCGCCCCACAAACCGCGCGCGGCGGCGGCTTCGGGATTGTCGCGGATGGAATTGACGAGTTCGGCGGGCGTGGGATTCTTTTGTTTTTTCGGATACATGAATTCACCGTCGGTTTCCTCATCCCACCAAGTGTAGCCGAGATACGGATTCTCAAACAAATTGCCCTGATGCATGTGACAGCTCATGCACTGGCTGGTCGGAATGGCGCGCGTGAACTGATGCTTGATCGGATGCCCGCGCTCGTCTTTGCGGATGGCCTTGTCGGCGGTGAAGCTCAAGCCTTGGTTGCCATATTTGGAATACCAGCCGGAATCCGTGGGCGAACGGTCGTTCGCGTAAACAACGTGGCACGCCGTGCAGCCGCTGCTGCGGTAGTCGCCCGGATGATTGTTCGAGCCCATGAAATCCAGCATCGGATCGTTTAATCGCGTTTTCTGCAAATTCAAAAAAACTGGATCGGTGCGGAGCAACGTGCCGAGTCCGCGCTCGCTCAAACGGCGCGCGGGCTTGCCGGGTTCCTCGAACGGATTCGGATTGCCGAGCTGCAACTGTTCCTCGCCGCCGCGCTCAAAGATGCGAAGGATGTTGCTCGGCTGGCTGATGTCAAAGCGAGGGAGCGGATCAAGGAACGGAAGAATTCCCCAGCGGTCAGTCATCGCCTGCGTAACTGGCACCGGACTTTCCAGACGCAGCGGCGTTCCATCCGCTCCGTAAGCCTGACCGAAGCGGTAATTTTTCGCCGGATACGCGCCGTTATTGTAGAGCGCCGCGCCCCAGAGCATCGCGCCGTGGCGCATCATGCTGTGGCTGACATCGTGGACGATGTCAGCATGACACGGCGCACAGGTCTGTTCGACAACACGGAGGTCGCCGGGATTCACAAACTGGATGAACTCGGCGGATTCGTGATTTAACAAAACCGACGAGTCGTTCGGGTTCGCCGAGCTTTGCCAGAAAACCGGATTGCGCGGCGCGACGTGCGCCTGTGTCTGCTTCAGACCGGGCGTCGCATTGCCGCCGTGACAATCGGTGCAGCCGAGCACGACGTTCGGCGATGCGTGCATGGACTCGCTGCCGGTGTGACATTCGAGGCAGCCGCGCGATTTTTTGTCGGCTTCGAGCTGCGACTGGTCAATCCAGTTCGGCTTGGGCAGCTCGTGTGCGGCATTGGCGGGAATATTCTTCGGCACGGAAATTTCCGGGCCGGAGCCGTCGCTCTGTGCGAACAGCTGGAGATCCGCCGCCAACCAGCCGGCGAACGCAAGCGCTGCCAGCCGCGTGGATAAAGGCGATTTTGTTTTCATGTTTCAATAAGTGAATGTGACCGCAATCAATCCGCTGTAAAGAAAATCATCCACCGCGCCGGTGCGGTTCGTGCGGTCAAAGCCCGGCACGGGATCGGTGCTGGTCTTGTAAATGTCCTTGTAACCCTGCCCCGGAATCAACACGCCGAAACCGGCGGAAAAAATGATGTTGTCCGTAAGCAGCGGACGATACTGAAAGCCCAGGCTCAAATCCCAGCCAACTTCGTTGTTCACTTTGTCCGTGAGCAGCGCGGTCTTGATGGGGTCCGTCTCGGCGAACAGAATGTAATTCGCATTGAGAAACGAACGCAGTTTCGGCGTGAGGTCAAATTCCGCGCCAAGGCCGAAGATGAAAACGCCGGGATTCACAAAATTCGCCTGCCCTTCCGTTTTGCTCGTGCGCAAATCCGGCACGAGGCTGCTCGGCGTTTTCAAATTCACCAGCGTGCCGCCGAGATTAAAACCCTGCCGCGTCCAGAAGCTGAACGGCCCGCCGGTGAAATTGGGATTGTCCACGATGGAATCAAAACCGTTTGCCTGACCGTCCGTTGCGTTGCCGTCGCCGGAAGCGTAG
>DATCBW010000037.1:0-11635 GCA_036511615.1 Verrucomicrobiia bacterium
TGTCTCCCGCCGCCTCATACACTTTGCCCAGCTTCAATCGCAGGTCAAGGTTGTTGGACGCCAGTAAACTGCCCCGATAGAGGAACGGAGCGGCGGTCTGATACCGGCCCTGATCATAATAAATCCCGGCGATCCGCGCGAATGCTTCAGCGTTCTTGTTGTTGTTGCGCAGCACGTTCATATACTCGATCACCGCGCGGTCGTATTGCCCGGCGGCGTAAAATTTATCCGCCCGGCGCTGATGATAGGCGGACTTCATCTTGGCCGTGCAGCCGGCACCGGTTGCTGCGAGCAACGCCACGGTGGTCAAGGTCAGAAAACAACGCGTCATTTTTTTCATATCGTCTTGGTCATGTTTTTGGTGCCGATGGCCGGCTTTTATCCGGCCGGCCGGATTTGTTCAGAAAATAAAGCAACAGGAAAAACGGCACCAATGACAGCGCAAAAAACAACGGCCCGCCGTGGTGGTGAACCGGCGAGTCAATCATCTGCGGCCCGATGTGCGTGCAAAGTTCACCGAGGATAAAAACCCGAAATCCGTTTCGCAGCAGCGCCAGCGGAATCACCGCCAGGCAAAGCACCGCGCGTTTCCACGACGATCGAAGGAAAAAATGTCCCGCGACCAGGCTCGTGATGAACAAAACCACCGTCGAATGAATGCCGCTGCATTCCGGCGCGACCTGCAACGTGATGTTGGGCAGGTGGAAGGCAAGGGCGCCTTCCGGCAGCACCGGCACATCGGAAAGCGCAAACATCCAGCCAGCGACCCAGGCGGATCCGTGTTGCAGCCACGTCTCAATCCCGTCCCGCAAAAAATCCGGGAACGGAATCATGAACCCCATCATCGCAATCGGAAACGCCAGCGCCCGCATCGTCGCGCCGCCCAGAATCAAAAAACCCGCGCCCGCAAGAAACAAAAGAAAGGCGAGCGTCGTGCGCGCCAGGCCGTCCACGACGGAAGCCAGCGGAACCAGCCAATGCCACGCCGTCACGGCGATGCCGCCGGCGAAAAAAAGCGCGGCCAGTTTTTTGGACGGCGACGGTGTTTGCGGCAGGTTTTTTTTTTGCAGCCAGACGAGATAGGCGCTCACCAGCGGGATGAGCAGGATATAGGAAGATAAATCGTCACCCGCCGCGAAGCGCACGAGCCGCCACAGCGGCAGGCTGAAGCACAGCACCAGCACGGCAGCGGCCAGCGCAAATTTTTGAAATTGCGCCGGAAACGAGACTCGTTGTGCGGTCTGGGCTTCCATGATTTTTTTTGTCTCCTGTTTTACGCCGGATGCGCGAATCAATAGCTGAATCCCACTTCAAACCCAATCTGGCTGCTGTTGTAACCATAACCGAGCGCAGTGGATGAATTCTCGCCATATTGATACGTCACCGCCACGGTTCCACGCTTGAGAAAACTGCGGCTCAAACGCGCGTTGAAAGAATAACTGTCGTCCGTGCGGTTCGCGGAAATCGGACCGAGTGAGACGTCATATTTAGTCTCGGAGTAGCCGACGCCGAGGTTTAGATTGTATCTTTCCAGCAGGCGCTGGTTCAGATTCAGGCCGATGGTGGTGATTTCCGAAGACTGGCTAAGGATGTAATAATCAGACGCGCTGACGGTGCGTCCGGCGGAGAACGAAATCTGGGTGTGCTTGAACGGCTCGTATTGAATAGATGCGTTATAAATTGGGTTGAGGGAATCTCCAATGCCGGAAGCCATGAACTGCCGATCATCAAATCCGCCGCCAAGGGCGATGCTGATTTTGTCAGTCGCGCGCCAGTTGATGCGCAGCTGCAACTGCTCATAGGTCTGGTCGGGATTGTTCTGGCTGAGGTTGGTGGTGCCGCTGGAACTGTCGGAAATGTTCACATAGCCGCCACCCACCCCGATGCCGGCGTTCAAGCGCGGCCAGAACTGGTAGTTCAACCAGTCGAGCGTGGACCAGTCGCGGGAGGTTTGCAGGCTGCGGACGGAGATGATGTTCTGGTTGAGGGCTAAGTCGGCGGACATCTTGTCATTGAAACTTCGCGAGGCCGTGAGCGCCGATCCATATTGTTCCTGTTCCGTCTGCGCGGCGGTCTCCACCAGTGGCGAGTCGGATTTGCTAAAGGATTGCGACAGGCCGAATGTCCAGTCTTCATAGTGAGTGCCGCCGACGAGTGTAGCGGAATGGTTCACCGTGTTGTGAAACTGCCGGTTCGAGTAAAACTGGAGCGAAGGCGTGTAATCCAGAGTCCAGTGCGTGCCCAAATTGACGGTCATTCCGGGCGAAAACGTTTGAATGATGGTATTCTGCCCGCTATTGGCTGAAGACTGAACACCGCTGCCGTAAAGGAAAGAATAATTGAAATGTGGACGAACGGTCACCGGCCCAAATTTGAAAGGCTCCGGCAGCGTATTGCCGCTGGACGTTCCGAACGGCGCGAACACGTTCATGATGTTATTCAGCAAATCTTCCTGCATCGCCGGCGGCGTGGTATCCGTCGGCGGCGCGCTCATGATCACGTCCGCGCCCGTGACGCGCGTGGCGGCCAGCATCCCGCCCGCGAGCAAAAGGCCGGATGCGAGATGCTTGAGCAATGTCCACATTTTCACATTCATATCATTTAGGTTGATGATTTTCTCGGATATTTCATCAACAATCAAGCAACTTGCTTGCCTAAATCCATTTGCGACCCGATTAAAACCTGCATATTTGCGGCTCGAACCGCTGCAACATTCCTGACTGGCAATTTTTCCGCGCTGGCTTTGGCGGAATTCCGCGTTACAATCACCATCCGACAATGAACAAACGGTTTTACATCACCACCGCGATTGATTACGTCAACGGCCAGCCGCACCTCGGCCACGCCTACGAGAAGATCATTGCCGACGTGATTGCACGTTCGCGGCGCAGCCTCGGCCAGGAAGTTTTTTTTCTGACCGGCCTGGACGAACACGGCCAGAAAGTCCAGCAGGCCGCGCAGGCGGAGAAAAAAAATCCGCAGGAATACTGCGACGCGCTCGCGGCGGACTGGCTGGCGTTTGCCCAAAAACTGGAGCTGACCAACGACGATTTTGTCCGCACCACGCAGCCGCGCCACAAGGAGTTCGTTCAAGCCACGCTCGCCAAGCTCAACGCCGCCGGACATTTTTACAAGGCGACTTACACCGGATTTTATTCCGCGAAGGAAGAAACTTTTTTGACGGAAAAAGATCGTTTGCCTGACGGAACATTTGATCCGAGCTACGGCGAAGTCGTCGAACTCAAGGAGGACAATTATTATTTCAAGCTCAGCGCGCACCAGCAATGGCTGATTGATTACATCGAGGCGAATCCCGACTTCATCGTGCCGACGTATCGCCGCAACGAAGTCCTCGGCTTCCTCAAAAACAACAAGCTCGAAGACCTCTGCATCTCCCGTCCGCTTGGGCGGCTGAACTGGGGCATTCCGCTGCCCTTCGACCCAGAGTTCGTCACCTACGTCTGGTTTGACGCGCTGGTGAATTATCTCTCCGTGCCCGCCGCGCACGGCGACGAAACCACTTTGTCCGCCCTCAACTCATCACTCGTCACCCGTGACTCGTCACTTTCTTTATGGCCTGCCGACATTCACGTCATCGGCAAGGACATTGTTAAATTTCACGCCGTCTATTGGCCGATCATGCTCAAGGCGATGGGCCTGCCGCTGCCGAAACAAATTCTTGTCCACGGTTTTTGGCAGAAAGACAGCGCGAAAATCAGCAAGAGCACCGGCAACATCGTTGACCCGGTTGCCGTCATCAACGAATGGGGACTGGACGCCTTCCGCTTCTACGTTCTGCGCGAACTCGACATCGGCCCGGACGGCAACTGGACGGACGCCGGTTTTCGCTCGCGTTATCAAGCTGAACTCGCGAATGGTTTGGGAAACTTGGTGAACCGCTCGCTCTCAATGCTCAAGCGTTATCGCAACGGAATTGTTCCCGCGCGCTCCAACGGACTCGCGGCGGATGCGGTGAAGGCGGCGGATGAAACGCGCGCGTTGCTGAAACAAAGTCAATTGCAAGCTGCGCTGCAAAGCATCTGGGGACTCGTCACGCGCGCAAACCAATACGTTGACCAGACCGCGCCGTTCAAGCTGGCGAAAGACCCGGCGCAGGCGCAGCGGCTCGACGAAGTCCTCTACAATCTTGCCGAAACCTGCCGCGTGCTCGCCGTTTTGCTCTGGCCGTTTCTGCCCGGCACCGCCACGAAAATTTATGCGCAGCTTGGTTTGAGCGAATCCCCGGACAAATTTTCCGAAGCGGCGTGGGGCAAATTAAATCCCGGCCACCAAATCGGCGAACCGGCTCCGCTGTTCCCGCGCAAGGATGTTTGATTACAACTTCTCCGGCTGTTTCATCAGTTCACCAATGCGCTGGAGCAATCGTCCCGCCGCGCCGCCGTCCAGCACGCGATGGTCGAAACTCAAAGTAAGATAAGCTTCCATGACCGGCACAAATTGTCCTTTTGCTTCATCCCAAAACGGCATCCGGCGGCCCGCGCCCAGGCCGAGCACCAGCGTCTGCTCCGGCAGCGGAATCGGCGTGGCCCAGATCAAACCGAACGTGCCAAAGTTCGTCACGGTGGCGATGGAACCGCCGGTGGCGTCGGCGGGAAGTTTTCGCTCGCGCGCGAGTTCGACGAGTTCGTTGTAACGCTGCGTCAAATCTTTCAGCGGTTTCTGGTCGGCGTCGCGAATGACCGGAACGAGCACGCCGTCCTCGGCCTCAACGGCAAAGCCAACGTCAATGGCCGAAGGATGAACAATTTTGCTGCCAACGAGCCGTCCGGCGACGGCGGAATTTTCCGCCAGCGCAATCGCCAGCGCGCGCAGGGCGTAGAGCGCCGGACCGGGCTTGGGATTCGATGCTTTGCGATGCGCGAGCACGGCGTCAATCACCACCGGCAGACCGACCGTGGCGAGCGGGCGCGTCCAACTGCGGCGCATCGCGTCGGCCACGGCCACGCGCATCGTCGAGGCCTTGCTCATTTTTTGCTTTTCAAGACTGGCGATGAATTTCTCAAAATCCTCGACGGTCACACGGCCCGCCGCGCCGCTGCCGGCGATGCCCGCCAGGTCGGCGGCGTGCAGGCCGAGTTCATCCATGCGCGCCTTGAGCCGCGGTGAAAGATAACTCGCACCCGCAGCGTTCGCCGGCACGGGCAGACCGCGAATGGTCGGCTGGACGCGGTTTCTGTCGCTGATGGAACCGGGTTTGACAACTTCTTCGTGGTCGGAAGATTTTCTCGCCGTCAAAACATCCAGGCCCAAACGCTCCGCCTCTTCTTGCGTCGCTTCAATCTGGCCGAGCGTTGCGCCGACGGCGTAGCTTTCGTTCAACTGCGCGGAGAATTTTTCAATTTTTCCCTTGCAGGGCGACGCCACGGTCATTGTGGCCTTGTCCGTTTCGACTTCAATCAAATCCTGGTCGGCCTCGACGTGGTCGCCGGGCTTGACGAGAAAATTAACGATGTTGGCCTCGGCGATGGATTCGCCGAGCTGCGGCATGATGATGGGAATTTGCGGCATAATTTATTGCCTTAAAATTTTCCGGGCGGCGGCGGCAATGGCGCGCACGGTCGGACGGTGCGCGGCCCAGAGATTTGGATGGAACGGCACCGGCGTGTCCTTGGCGTTGAGACGTTGCGGCGGCGCGTCGAGCAGGCCGTAGCCTTCGCTCGCGACGCGCGCGATGACTTCCGCCGTCACGCCGCCCCACGGCCACGATTCGCCGACGCAAAGCAGTTTGCCCGTGCGCGCGACGCTGGCCATCACGGTGTCGGTGTCGAGCGGCTTCACCGAACGCAGGTCAACAACTTCGACTTTCCAGCCTTCCGGCGCGAGTTCGGTCGCGGCTTCCATCGCGTCCTGAACCATGGCGCTGTAGGCGACGATGGTCAGATCACGGCCTTCGCGCGCGATGCGGGCTTTACCGACAGGCAGGGCTTCGACCGGCAATTTTTCGGCCTTGAGATGGCGATAAAGAAATTTGTGTTCGCAAAAAATCACCGGGTCATCAATCGCCACTGCTTCGAGCAGCATGCTGTAGGCGTCCTCAACCGTCGCCGGCGTCAGCACGATCAGGCCGGGATAATGCGCGTAAATCGTCTCCAAACTCTGGCTGTGGAACGGACCACCGCCCGACGTGCCGCCAAACGGCAGGCGCACCGTGATGGGACACGTCACATTTGTGCGCCAGAAAAGCGTCGCGGCCTGATTGACAATTTGATTGAAGCCGACCGTGGAAAAGTCGGCGAACTGCATCTCGATGATCGGCCGCATCCCTTCAATCGCCGCACCCACGGCCAGCCCGACCATCGCGTCCTCGGAAATGGGTGAATCCAAAACGCGTCCTGGAAATTCCGTTGCGAGATTTTTCGTGGCCTTGAACGCGCCGCCGAATGCGCCAACGTCCTGGCCGTAGATGAACACACGCGGATCCTCACGCAAGGCGCGGGCCTGCGCTTCGCGGATGGCATCAATGTAGGTGATTTCAGCGGCCATTGTCGTCGTGCGTCTCGCTCAAGTGCGCGGACGAAATCGCGGACCAGTTTTCGGTGAACGGATCGGGTGCGGGTTCGCGCTGGACTTGCGAAACAGCCTCTTCGATTTCGCGGACGATTTCGCTCCGCCAGGCGGCAAGCTCTGCGGCGTCCGTCCACTGCTCGCGGAGCAAAATTTCTTCGGCGACTTTGATGCAATCGCGTCCGAGCGGAGAATTTTTCAATTTTGGGTCAACATAACTGGCGTCGTCATGTTCGCCGTGGCCGCAGAGGCGCAGCAGGCTGGCGACTACAAGCTGCGGGCCGTCCCCGGCTCTTGCCTTGGCGACTGCCTCACCAACGGTTTTCAAGCACGCAGTCAAATCCGTCGCGTCAACCGAGTGAACTTGGACACCGTAACCAATGGCCTTGTCCGAAAGATTTTCGCAGGCGAACTGGCGCGCCGTCGGCGTCGAGTAGGCGTATTGGTTGTCGGCCACGACGAGGACGAGCGGCAATTTTTCGACGGCGGCCTGGTTGAGGGCTTCGTGAAACGCGCCGGTGGAAGTGGCCCCGTCGCCCAGGCAGGTCACGCCGACCGTGCCGGAAATTTTTTTGAAGCGGTGCGCCAGCAACATTCCGTTCACCACGGAAATCATAGCACCGAGGTGGCTGATCATTGGCAGTATTTTTTGCTGTGGCCGCCCGCGATGGACGTTGCCGTCCCGCCCGCGCATCGGGCCGAGCGCGGAACCCATATACGTCCGAACTGCGTCGAGAATGTCCTCGCCAAACGCCAACCGGCCGGCCGCATCGCGGATGAGCGGCGCGAACACATCGCCTTTTTTGAGTGCAAGTCCGATGGCCACGCTCAAAGCCTCCTGGCCGCGTCCGAGAAAAACGCCGCCCTGGATTTTGCCGGTGCGGTAAAGCGCGGCGAACTTGTCATCCAGCAAACGCGCCCGCAGCATGAAGCGGTAGGCGGCCAGATGCGCCTCCCGGACGGTCCCGGCTTGTCTGGCGCGAGGTTCGGAGACAGTTTGCAGCATGAGAGCGAGTTTATCCGCAATGGCAAACACCGGCAACGATTCTTTCCAAAATCAACAATCGCGGGATAATTTTCTTTCCGCCGATAACGGGCGGAGTCATGCCGGCGAGTTTCAAAACAGGTTTCGCGGGGGGAAATGTGGACTGCGGCGGCAAGCGAAGCGCGACGCCGCTTTCGGATCAGGCCTGTCTGCCTCGGTTAACCATGCGAAAGCGCTGTCGCCGCTGCGCTCTGCCAGCGCAGTCCAAAACGCTGGCCGCACGGACACATCAGCTTTGGATCGCGGGGTTTGATTATGAAAACAAGGCACAAACCACGTCTGCCTTTGAAATGTTCCAGCCGCCGAACGCGGAGCATTTCTTCACGCCGCGCCGCGCCAGTCCAGTCAGAATCAAGCCGCCCAACGCGGACAAAGCTAATGCGCTCGGTTCGGGAACGGGCGAAGAGGAAAATTGGATGTTGTCCAATATCAACACGTTAATATACGGGCCTGATGGTGGTGCTGGTTCAGTAAAAGTCAGCGGAACAACCTGTCCTGCAAATGCAGAAATATCGCCGCCATAAACCGAGTAACCTGAAAAAACTTGCAATCGGGTCATGCTGATGGTTTGACCGTCAACAGTCACAGTAAAGTTACCACTTCCAGCCGCACTTACCAGCAGAGTTGTAATCCCATTTGGAATCATACCGCTTTGGCTGATTGACGACGAAACTTGAAATGTGCCACCGTAAAGAACCGCACTGAAGGCTCCTTCAATCGGAACAAATCTATTGCCGGTATTTGTGTCGTTGATTGATATATCGGCACCACCCATGCTTATCGTATCATACGACACTTGAGCTGTATATCCAGTTCCAAACCCCGGCTGTGAATAAAAGGCGGTCCATCCCGGGAACGCCGCGTTAGTTGGAACATTATAGCCGGTGTGAGAATACCCAGCGACATTCGCGGCCTCAAAATCCAAGTTGATAAAACCCTGCGCCTGTCCGCTCCGGCCGAGAAGAAGCATTGCAATTAAAATTTGAACCCAAGTTTTCACGGTTCGGTTAATGCCGTTACTTAAACTACGTTGCCCGACGACGCAAGTTACTTTTTGCAGAAGGCCTTCATCCGCCAAACGCGAACTGTTTTACGCCGCACTGACAAATCCCGCAAACAGTCACGTCACTTACTTCAACAAAATCCCCGCGACAGTTGCAGTCAGGTAGCTGGCCAGCACGCCACCGATCATCGCACGGAAACCGAGCCGGGCCATGTCGCCGCGGCGTTCCGGCGCAAGCGAGCCGATGCCGCCGACCTGAATCTCGATGCTGGAAAAATTCGCGAAGCCGCACAGCGCGTAGGTGGCGAGCGTAAAACTCCGTTCATCCAGATGCGTCGCGGAATTCGTCAGGTCAATGTAGCCGATGAATTCGTTGAGCACGATGCGTTCGCCGAGAATCTGTCCGACGGCGAGGCAATCGTGCGCGGGCACGCCCATGAGCCACGCGAACGGCGCGTTGAGCCAGCCGAAAACAATTTGCAGCGGCTTGTCCGTGTGAATTCCGACTCCGCCCAGCACGAACGCGATCAGATAATTCGCCAGCGCCACGACGGCGATGAACGCGATGAGCATGGCGATGACATTGATCGCAAGCATCATGCCGTCGCCCGCGCCACGGCAGAGCGCGTCAATGGAATTGGCGGTCATGCGCGGGACGTTCGCGGGTGCACTGCCGGCGGTTTCGCTTTGCTCCGTTTCCGGCAGCATGATTTTGGCGACGAGCAGCGCGGCGGGTGCGCTCAAGACCGACGCGGTGAGCAGATGTCCGGGCATGTCGGAATGACCGGCATCCATTCCCAGCTTGGCATACACCGCCGCGACGCCGCCCGCGATGGTCGCCATGCCGCCGGTCATCATGCAGAGCAGTTCGCTGCGTGTCATGCGCAGGACGTAAGGTTTGATAAGCAGTGGCGCTTCGGTCTGGCCCATGAAAATATTCGCGGCGGCGGCGAGAGTTTCGCTGCCGCTCGTGCGCATCGCCTTGCGCATGACCCAGGCGATGGCCTGGACGACTTTCTGCAAAACGCCCCAGTGATAAAGCAGCGACGAGAGCGATGCGACGATGATGATGGTGCCGACGACGAGAACGGCAAAAATCAAATTGTTCTGCGCACCAAAACTTTTGGCCAGCGCATCACTGTCCGCCAGCGGACCGAAAACGAACTTGCAGCCTTCGTTGGAAAACTGGATCAGCCGGCTGATGGCGCGGCCAGTCAGGTCAAAAACTTTGTGGCCGGCGCGCGTGTCCAGAATCAGCAGCGCGAAGATGAATTGCAGGCTGATGCCCCACAACACCGTGCGCCAGGGAAACAATCTGCGCTTTTCGGAAATGCTCCAAGCGGTCGCGATCAACACGACCAGGCCAAGCAGGCTGACGAGTTTGGCTTCCATTTTTGCGCGGCGCGCTAACTGGGTTCCTTGTAAATATGCGGATGCAGCACGCCGACGAACGGAAGGTTGCGGTAACGCTCGGCAAAATCAAGCCCGTAACCGACGACAAACAAATCGGGGATTTGAAAGCCGGCGTAATCCGCGCGAATTTTTTCGACGCGCCGGCTGGGTTTGTCGAGCAGCACACAGACTTTTATCCGGCGCGGCTTGAGGGCGCGCAGTTTCGGCAGCACGCGGCTCAAGGTTTTGCCCGTGTCGAGAATGTCGTCCACCAGCAGCACGTCGCGCCCGCGCACGTCGAGCCGCAGTTCCTTCGTGAAAACCAGTTCGCGGGATTCCGTGCCAAGGCCGTAGCTGGAAACACCAATGAAATCCAGCCGCAACGGCAGGTTCAGATGCCGGATCAAATCCGCGAGAAACAGCACCGTGCCGTTGAGCAGCGAGACGACCACCATTTCGCGCCCGCGAAAGTCGCGCTCAATTTCGCGGGCCAGCGTTTTGACCCGCCGCGCAATCTGCTCGTCGGTGATGAGAATTTTTTGCACTTCCCTGCGCCAGCGCAAAGGAGTTTTAAACTTTGAGTTTTGAGTTTTAAGTGGTGTGTTCACCGATTGCCGTGAGCGTAGCCGATTTGCCGAAATTGCCGAGAAATTTTCCGCCCCATTTTCAACCGCCAATCCTGCTGATTGACGCTAATCAGCGACCGTTACGCTTCGCGGCCAAGCGCCCGGTTCATTTCCTGCACGAGCCAGTTCGCATCCGCCGCGTTGCCAATGCCGCTGGCGATGGTGACGCCGCCGAGATTTTTGAAACGCTGCTGCAACAACGGCGACAACTGACCGGCCGGTTGGAATTGCGCCTGGCTCGCGTTCGAATTGTCCCTTTCCAGCGTGATGAGTTTGAGGTTGTAAAAAATTTTCGAGCCACTTTGCATTCCGGCAATGGCCGTAAATCGCGCGACGTCGCCGGTGGGAAACTCGCGCGTGCGGCTGAAAAACAGGTGTCCGTTGGTCGCGCGAACGCTGGTGGAGTTGATGGTGACGCGGCTGGATTTGAACCACAGGCTGAAAACGCCGCAGAGCATCAGCACGCCAAACAGACCGAACGCAATCGGAAAAAGAATTGGCGCGTGAAAATGAAATGTGGCGGCGGCAATGCCATTAAAAATCAACGCAAACAAAGTCGTGAACAGCGCCGTGCCGATGTTCCGGGCGGCGGGGAAATAAAATTCCCGCCCGTTTGGGCCGTCGGTGACTTTGATTCTTGAATGTTCATCGGGGCGCAGTTCCGCGATGGGTGCTAGAGCTGTGCCGGGTGAACTGAATTCGGCAGTATCGGCAACGACTGCGGTTGCAGAAATGTCCCGCCCAAGCTTTTTGCGCAGCCAGTCCGCAAATTCGTCCGCCTTTAATTTGTCGGACCAGTCAGCCAGTTTTTGGGTCGCCGGCTCCGTGCTCTGCAAACACAACGTCGGCGCGTAAGTGTAGGAAATGCCGCCCTTGCTGCTGCGATGTTCGATTTTTTCCACAAACAGGCTTTGGATATTCGCCGAGTTCACCGTCACGCGCTGCTTGCGTCCGAACGTCAGCGGCAACTCAAACGTTTGTTCTGATTCGTTGACAATCAGATCGTCAATGCCGGAAGCAATCTTCCGCCACTGCCAGAAAAAA
>DATCBW010000038.1:0-17388 GCA_036511615.1 Verrucomicrobiia bacterium
TGATCCGCGCCATACCCGGCGCCAGGCCGTATGTTTCCCGCCGCATTCAGAGGCTGGTCCAATAATCGTTGCGGCTGCAAACCATTGCGGTCACCCGTTGCGTCGCCCTGCCAGGCTGATGGGGCATCGGCGCGGCGCGACTGGAAAGGATTCAGAGCGGCATCCGCCAAGACAGCCTGGCCGGCCATCAAGTTTGTCGCCGCCACGGATTGTTCCTGATTCTGCCGCTGCAAATACCGTTCTTCCAGCGAAAGCTTCGGGTCGTTGTTCGGATTTTGAAGGCCCAGGATTTGTTCGGGCGTCTTCACGCCCAGAATTTCTTCCGGGGTCATCATCGGCCAGTTTTTTTGATCCTCCAGAAATTTTTGCAGTTGCCTGGTCTGCTCCGGCGTAAGTGTAACCGGTTTTGACGCGCCGGGCAAATTATCGAATGCCGGGGCCGGCGTGCCGCCAAACACCGACGACGGCGCGTTGTAGGTGTTCGGAACGTTGTGGGACGGCGGCGGCATCGAAGGGTTCGGCTTGGCCGTCTTGTCATCCGCCGGCTGGGAAAAAATGATGGGGGACTGCGCCGTCGCAGACTGCACCGCCGCCCCCGCCGCCAACCCGGCGGCCAGCCACCATTTCAAATATGACCGAGGTAAAGGCATTTCAGGCTTGAACGATAATATATCGGACAGTCCGAGTCAAAAATGTATTCAAACAAAGATTCCGGGGCATAGGTGCCTGCCCGCGTGGAACGG
The DNA here is from genome assembly GCA_036511615.1 of Verrucomicrobiia bacterium. Taxonomy (GTDB): domain Bacteria; phylum Verrucomicrobiota; class Verrucomicrobiia; order Limisphaerales; family UBA11358; genus UBA11358. The sequence continues at coordinate 744 of DATCBW010000038.1, forward strand.
GTTGCCTGCTGGCGCTGTCCGGAGCAGGTTGTGACCGGACGAAGTCAATCCGGCTTCCGCTTGCCGCCATCGCCAATTCTGTTTAGCCTCCGCCAGCTTTGCATGAGTGAAATCCTGGTCATCGGCCATCGGAATCCCGACACAGATTCGATCTGCTCCGCCATCGGCTACGCGGAATTCAAACGTCGCACCGGCATGGCCGAGGCGGTGGCCGCGCGCTGCGGCGACACGAACGACCGCATTGACTTCGTGCTGGAGACGTTCGGCGTGCCCGCGCCGAAATTTGTGGCCGACGTGGCACCGAAAATTTCCGACGTGATGCAACGACATATCTTGAGCGTGCGACCCGACTCGACGGCGGCCGAAGCGTTGCAATTGATGGACGAAAAAAACCTGCGCATGCTGCCCGTCTTGGACGACGCACAGAAATGCCGCGGCCTGCTCTCGCTTTTCAAGTTGAGCAAATTTCTTTTCCCGGCGGTGAACCGGGACGCCGGTCAGCCGCAAAATTCGCGCGAGGTTTTGTCGTCGCTTTCCGGCCTGGCGCGGACGCTGGATGGCAAACTGGTCGTCGGTTTCGATTCAGAACGCGAGGAGGAATTGATTTTGATGATCGGCGCGATGGGATTGGAATCTTTCGCCGCGCGACTGGAAAAATTTCCGCCAGAAAAATCTTGCGTCATCGTCGGCGACCGCGCGGACATCCAGAACGTTGCCATCCGCGAAGGCGTGCGCGTGCTCATCGTCACCGGCGGCCTTTCCGTGGAGCCGAAAATCATCGAGGCTGCGCGCAAAAAAAATGTCAGCGTCATCACCTCGCCGCATGACACGGCCACCACGGCATCGCTCTGCCGCGCCGCCGTCGCCGTGCGCCACGTGTTGAACGAGGAATTCCTCTGCTTCCGCGAAAACGCGCCGCTCGCCGCCGTGCGCGACGAGGCCATGTCGTCCGGCTATCTTGCGTTTCCGGTGCTCGACGGCGCGGGCCAGACGGTTGGCATTCTATCGAAGACGGATTTTTTGAAGACCGTCACGCGCCGGCTGATTCTCGTGGATCACAATGAGCTTTCGCAGGCCGTGCAGGGCGCGGATGAGGTGGAAATCATTGAAATCATTGACCATCACCGCATCGGCGCGCTGGCCACGCAGCAACCGATTTTCTTCCGCAACGAACCCGTCGGCTCGACCAGCACGATTGTCGCCGACTGTTTTTTTCAGAATAATGTGGAACTGCCGCGCGCCATCGCCGGACTGCTGCTCGCCGGCCTGGTTTCCGACACGCTGAACCTGACCTCGCCGACCACGACGACGCGCGACGCGGAAATTTTGAAGAAGCTGGAAGAAATTTCGCAGGTCAACGCGCGCGAGTTCACGGAAAAATTGTTTGCCTCCGGCTCGCTGCTCACGCTCAAGCCCGCGCCGCAGGCCATCACCACCGACTGCAAGGAATACGCCGAGAACGGCGCGAAATTCAGCGTCGCGCAGATCGAGGAAATCGGTTTCGAGCAGTTCTGGAAGCGCAAGGACGAACTGCTCGCCGCGCTGGAAGTGTATCGCGGCAAGCGGACATATCATTTCTCCGCGCTGCTCGTCACCGATGTGACCACGCAAAACTCGCTGCTGCTCGTGGTCGGCGACGAAAAATTCATCAAGCGAATAGACTACCCGCGCCGGGAACCGGGCATCTACGAACTGCTCGATGTCGTCTCGCGCAAGAAGCAACTGCTGCCCTACCTAACCCATTGCCTGCGCGAGACGGAAAAGGGCGTGAAAGGTTGAAACATTCGTGCCAATTATTGGGTCCATGATTTCGGATTGACGACCGGCCTTCGGCGAACCACCTTTAACGGCTCGGTTTTTGATGAAGACGATTCTTTTTCTCTGCACGGGCAATGTTTGCCGAAGTCCGATGGCGGAAGGGCTTTTTCGCCACGCTATCAAAGGGCGCGGCGAGTTTCGCGTGCTGTCGGCGGGGCTGGGCGCGCTGGACGGCCAGCCGCCCACGCCGCATTCGGTGCAGGCGATGCGCGAGATCGGCATTGATATTTCCGGCCAGCGCAGCCGCGCGTTGACGGCGGAAATGGTGCGCTCGGCGGATTACATTTTCGGCATGACGCACAGCCATGTGGACACCGTGGCGCTGCTTTATCCGCAGATGGCGGAAAAGACTTTTCTGCTGCGCGAATTTGACGAGACGCTGGAGTTTTATGAGAAGGACATCAGCGATCCCATCGGCAGCCCGTATGAAATTTATGTGGAATGCCGCGACCAGATCGAGCAGGGCATCGTGACCCTTTTGAAATTTATGGAACAAAAACATCTATTGCCGAAGGCGCAGACGGAATCCACCGCCAAACCGGCGGACTTCGCGCTGGGCGCCGACCACGGCGGCTTTGAACTCAAGGAGGCGCTCAAACACCATCTCCAATCGCGCGGGCTGACGGTCCTGGACTTTGGCGCGCAAACCAAGGATCCGGCGGATGATTATCCCGATTTCGCGCAGCCGGCGGCAACGGCCGTGGGCGAGGGCCGCGCCGCGCTGGGCCTGCTCTGTTGCACCAGCGGCGTGGGCATTTGCATCACCGCCAACAAGGTTTCCGGCGTGCGCGCCGGCCAGGCCGAGGATGAACACGACGCGACCCTGATGCGCCAGCACAACGACGTGAACGTCCTTTGCTTGAGCGGCAAAAAAACGCCGGTTGAAGCCGCCAAAAGAATCCTCGACGCGTTCATCGCCGGAAAATTTGAAGGCGGGCGCCACGAACGCCGCGTGCTGAAAATGGACGCGAAGTTCGCGCCGGCCAATTTGCGGCTGTGCAATGTTGATCCCGAAGTTGCCACGGCGATTGAACTCGAACGCCGCCGCCAGCAGGAAAACATTGAGTTGATCGCCAGCGAAAATTTTGTTTCGCCAGCCGTTCTGGAGGCGCAGGGTTCCGTGCTGACCAACAAATACGCCGAGGGCTATCCCAAGAAACGCTGGTATGGCGGCTGCGAAAACATTGATTCCATCGAGCAGCTCGCGATTGACCGCGCGAAGAAAATCTTCGGGGCGGAGCACGCCAACGTCCAGCCGCACTCCGGCTCCGGCGCGAACATGGCGGTTTATTTCGCGTTCCTGAAGCCCGGCGACAAAATGCTGACGATGGACTTGAGCCACGGCGGACATCTGACGCACGGCAACAAGGCGAACTTCTCCGGCAAGTTTTTCGAGATCGTCCACTACGGCGTCAACCCAGAAACCGAGCGGATTGATTACGACCAGCTCGCGGCGATGGCGCGCACGCATCGTCCGAAAATGATCACCGTCGGCGCGAGCGCGTATCCGCGCGTGATTGATTTCCAGCGCATGGGCGAAATCGCGCGCGAAGTCGGCGCGCTGCTGCTGGCGGACATCGCGCACATCGCCGGCCTCGTCGCGGCGGGCATTCATCCGAGTCCGATGGAACACGCGGATTTCGTGACGACCACGACGCACAAGACATTGCGCGGGCCGCGCGGCGGCTTGATTTTGTGCCGCGAGAAATACGCGAAGGAAATTGACTCGCAGGTTTTCCCCGGCATTCAAGGCGGCCCGCTGGAACACGTCATCGCTGCCAAAGCGGTTTGTTTTCAAGAAGCATTGCAGCCGTCGTTCAAAAATTACCAGCAGCAGATCGTGAAGAACGCCGCCGCGCTCGCCGACGGCATGAAGCGCAACGGCTACCGTCTCGTCAGCGGCGGCACGGACAATCATCTGATGCTCGTGGACGTTGGGGCGAAAGGCGTCACCGGTAAGGATTCGCAAATCGCGCTCGACGAAGCCGGCATCACGGTCAACAAAAACACGATTCCGTTCGAGACGCGCTCGCCGTTCCAGGCCAGCGGAATCCGGCTGGGCACGCCGGCCAGCACCACGCGCGGCATGAAAGAGGCGGAAATGGCGGCGATTGCCGACATGATTTCCGAAGTGCTGATGGACATCAAAAACGTCGAGGCCGCGCACAAAGTCCGCGCCCGCGTGCGCGAGCTGACGGCGAAGTTTCCGCTGCCATATTAAACGGAATTGGCCGTTGCAATTTTGGCGCGGCAAACTAGATTGAAACCGTGAGCGCAGCCCAAATCATTGATGAATTGCCAAAGCTGACGGCGGCGGAGCTGCAAGCCGTGCGCCGGAAACTCGCGGAAATCACCGCCGAAAATTCTCCGGAGGCCCTGCATGATCGCGGCATTGACGAAGCCCAGGCCGCCGATTTGCGTGCGCGGCTGAAAACTTTCGCCGAAGACTGGGAGCGTCCCGAAGCCGCCATTTACGATGAAACCCCGGCGCGGTGACGTGGTTCTGGTTTTGTTCCCGAATTCCGATCTGCGCACCGCCAAGCGCCGCCCGGCGCTGGTGATTCAGCGTGACCATTTGAACAACGGGCTTTCCCAAATCATCGTCGCCATGATTTCCAGCAACCTGGCGCGGCGCGGCCACACCAGCCGGATTTTTGTCAGCCGCGATTCGGCGGAAGGCAAAACCGCCGGACTGCGTTTGGATTCCGTAATCATGGCTGACAATCTGGCCACCATTTTGGAAACAGAAATGGATGCCATTCTCGGCGATCTGCCGGACATGAAGCTGGTGAACGAAGCGTTGAAACACACGCTGGCTTTGGATTAAATACCGCGAGAATTTATGTTCAGCGTCGGACAAAAAGTGGTTTTGGTGGATGACAAGTGGCCGGAGACGGTCAAGCAGCTTTACCTCGCGTTGCCGGTGCTGAACAACGTGTATGTCGTCCGCGCCATCCGCGTGGGCGTGAAGGCGGACGAACTCATCATGGACATGAGGCGCGTGCTGGAGCCGTCGCTGCTGCTCGTCGGCCTTTACAATCCCACGAACAACCTCGGCGTGGAGGCCGGCTTTGCCGCCAGCCGCTTCCGCGCGCTGGAGGAACTGAAACAGGAGGCGGTTGAGGAACAGGAAGCGGTGGTTTGAAAAATCTTCATTACTTTTTGGGCGGATTGAATTGCTCCTGTGCTTTTTCCCACGCATCGAAATTTCCGTCGCCGAGTGTGATCGTTTGCACGCTGCCGTCTGCCATTCCATAAACACGACTCCAGCTTCCGGCAGGCGTCTGACGCGGAGTGATTTCGCGAAGCATGAGCATTTGTGGATAGCGTTCATTCGCGGTGCCAACGTTCATCAATTCAAAGTTCTCGATGACATGCTTTGTAAAATCCAGGCTGCCAAGCTCGTTTGTCATGTCATAAATATTGGTCGGATACGTATCATTGCTATCTCCCGCCCAAACCCGCATCGCCAGCCCAATCTGCTTTGCGTCATTCACCGCTTGAACGCTCTTTTGGTTAAACACCGCCTGTTCCGGACTCGGCAACGATTTCAAAGATTGAACTGCATCGGCAAGTTCTTTCCGGATTTGTGTGTTTTCTGCGCGCAACTTTCCCAATTCGCCAACTTGGTTGCGCAGCACGCCCACTTCACCACGCAATTTGAGCAGTTCACTGAACTGCTCGTCCGGCAATTTCTTGGAATCGTCCGAAATAGCAAGCCGGTTTGAAAGACTTTGGTTGTCAGTTTGCAGTTGCGCGAGTTGTTGTGTAAGCGACTCGTTTTCTGCGCGCATTTTGTCCTGCGTCTGATGTTGCACCACCAGCGCTGTGGTCGCGCCGGCCACGACGAGCGCTCCGAGGCCGAGTTTAAGTTGGGTCATGGTCAGCATTTTCATAAGCGTAAAAGTGGTTCCGGTTCCCGTGATCGTGACGGCTGCGCCCGTCAGCGCCGCCGCCAACCCGGCGGGCGCGAGTTGAACAGCGTTCGTCGAAATCACGGTGGCCAGTGCCGCCGCCGTCGTGACGCCGCGCTTGGTCAAATGGGCGTGCAGTTTTTCCAGCGCGCGTTCCACGCGCATCCGCGCGGCGTTTTCGTTCACGCCCAGTTTCGCACCCACTTCGGCAAAGGACCGGTTTTCAAAGTATCGCAGCAAAACGGCCTCGCGGTCGGTTTCCTTGAGTTCGTGCATGACGTCATCGAGCGCCGGGCGAAGCTTTTCCCAGTCGGCGGCGGGCGCGGTTTCGTGAACGGGTTCGCGCATAAATTTCTCCTCGCGGTCGCGCCGGCGGTTTTCCGTCCGCACAATTTTGGCGGCGGCAAAGTGCGCGCTGGTGTAAAGCCAGCCGGTCAAAGATTCGCGGCGCGCAAGCGAATCCGCCTTGCGGGCCAGATCGGTAAAAACTGTTTGGGCCACATCTTTGGCCAGATGTTCGTCGCCGTTGACCTGGCGCAGCGCGGCGGAAAAAACGAGATTCACATGGCGTTTCACCAGTTCGGCAAAGGCGTCCTCGGAATTTGTCCGGGCAAACCGGGCCAGCAGTTCAGGGTCGGGCGTCATCGTTTTTCAAGTTATAGCACCCGCCAAAACAGAAAGCGCACAAGAAAAATTCATTGTCGTGGAAATTACGGCGCAACAATTCTCCCATGTCCAGCGTCGGACAAAAGGTTGTTTTGGTGGATGACCAGCGGCCAGAGACGGTCAAGCAGCTTTACCTCACACTGCCTGTGCTGGACGAAATCTTTGCAGCAGCCTGCCGCCAAATTCACAAGCTTCGTCGGAACGATATATTTTTTTGCAGAATAGAACCTCCGCCCGTTCCAGCGGGGTTTTGTGCGAATTGAAACCGTGTCACTGGGCCACAACGCCGATTTCCGCCGCCGAGGTCCAGGCTTCGTCGTTGACTTCGGAAAGCGCCTTAAGCTTGATGAACCGGCACGGCCTGGCTTCGAATGTCACGGTTTTCAAATCCTTGCTGTTTTCAAAAGTTCCCTTGCTGACCGGCTGCCCAAAATCATCGCCGTCGTCGCTGACATAAAATTCGTAATCCTTGATGGTGCCGTGGTCGCTGTCGTCCTGGCGCGGCAGATAAGTGAAGCCGTTGATCGTCGCAGGCGGCGTGAGTTCGATGACGATTTCATGCGGGCAGGGTGGACTGGCATCCTGCCATTGCGTGTGCCAGATGGTGTTCGGATCGGCGTCCACCGCGTTCGCGCCCTTGCCGTCCTCACCGGCGGTTTCTTCGCTGTCCACCCTGACGACCTTGAGCGCGACTTTTTCGGCAACCGCCGGCGTAGTCACCGCAACGGGAGCCGGAGCAGCGGGCACAGTCATCGCAGGCCTGGCCGGCAAGTTGAACCTGCCGTCGTCCCGATTGTCACAACAACATCCGGCAAACAACAATGCGCCGGCGGCAATCATGGCCGTCGTGACCAGCGGGGAAATGGGGGCTTTCATGGGTTGGTTTGGTTGCCGGATTTTATCGCCGGCCGTTCAATCGCGCCAGCAGTTTTCCGTGGATGCCGTCGAAGCCGCCGTTGCTGAACACGCAGATAACATCGCCGCCCAGCGCGTGCCGCCCGAGGTGCGCGACGATGGCGTTCGCGTCCGGCAGATACGCCGCTTCCTTGCCGGCAGCCTGGAGGTCGGCCATCAGCTTTTCGGAATTCAACCGCTCGGCGGCAGGAATTTGCTCCAGCCGCGCCACCTCGGAGATGACCACCGCGTCCGCATCGGCGAATGACGACGCCAATTCCTCCTGAAAGACATTCCGGCGCGTGGTGTTTGAGCGCGGCTCGAACACCGCCCAGATCTTTTCCTTTGTGTAACGCAGCCGGAGCGCCTTGAGCGTCTCGCGAATGGCCGTCGGATGATGGCCAAAATCGTCAATCACCGTCACGCCGCCGGCAATGCCCTTCACTTCCATCCGCCGTTTGATGCCCTTGAACGTGTCGAACGCGGACTGGATTTGTTTGTTCGAGAGTCCACAGTGCTTCGCCGCCGCGATGACCGCGAGTGCGTTGCGCACGTTCAACTCGCCAACCATGTTCAAATGAAACTTGAAGCTCGGAATCTCAAACTCCGTCGCCGTCGGGCCGTAGCGAATGTTGAACGCATACACGGCATAGTCGCCGCCGAGACCGAACTTTTTCACCGGACAATGCGTGACGTTGAGCAACTCTTTGAGGTTCGCGTCGTCGCCGTTGCCGAGCAAAAGCCCGTTGCGCGGAACGAGGCGGATGAAGTGCGAAAAGGTTTTTTTCACCGCCTCGAGATTTTCAAAAATGTCGGCATGATCGAATTCGAGGTTGTTGATGATGGCCACTTCCGGCTGGTAATGGATGAACTTGCTGCGCTTGTCGAAAAACGCCGTGTCGTATTCGTCGCCCTCGATGATGAACCATTCGCTGTCCGTGAACCGCGCGCCCTGCGAAAAATTGTTCGGAATCCCGCCGATGAGATAGCTTGGATTCAGCCCGTTGTGCTCGAATACCCACGTCAGCAGCGAGGTGGTGGTGGTCTTGCCGTGTGTGCCGGCGACGACGAGCGAGCGTTTGCCCCGGATGAAAAATTCGCGGAGCAGTTCCGGCAGCGAGCAGTAACGCAGCTTGTGGTCGAGCGCGAACTCGGCTTCAGGATTACCGCGCGAAATGGCGTTGCCGATGACGACGAGATCGGGCTTGGACGCGAGGTTGCGTTCGTCATAGCCGTTCATCACCGGAATTTTTTTCGACGCCAGAAACGACGCCATCGGCTCATAAACATTCTGGTCCGAGCCGGTGACTTGAAAGCCTTTGTCCAGCATCGCCGCGGCGGCGGAAGCCATCGCCGTGCCGCCGATGCCGGTGAAGTGGACGGATTTGATTGCGGATGAAAACATGAAATTGAATTAAACCACGAAGGCACAAAGGCACAAAGATTTTTTGATATCTACACGCATTTGTTATCCAACCTTTCAGTTTAGTTTCTGGGATTCTATGCCGCACGAGTTAAGGCGAAAGCAAGGAGCGGGTAAACTTCACGCCTGAATGCGCGATCTTCACGCAAAATGGTTTTATCGTCCGACAGAAACCGGCGATTTCCAGTGAAAATCCATTTGGCGTCAAATATGCTGAAATATTGCCCGTTGCCTTTTCAAACTAATCCGGCTAAAACAATCTGACTACAAAAAACCATGCGGGCAATGCGAACCGCATTGCCTCGGAAGGGAATGTCATGAAAATGAAACTGTGCGCGACGGTGGTTCTCATCCTGGCCCAATTGGCGATCGCCAGCCGCGTTCACGCTGGCGGTCTGGTGGCGGCGTGGGGGTATAATTATTGGGGAACAACGCAACTTCCCGAAGGCGTAGTGAATATCAAGGCCATTGCCGCAGGGTTTGAACACGTTTTGGCACTCAAAACCGATGGAAGCATTGTTGGCTGGGGAAATAATTCTTCCGGCGACACCAACATTTTGTGGGGGCAATTTCATGCTACAGCCATCGCTGTGGGTGACTTTCACAGTCTGGCATTGAAATCCGATGGAACTGTTGTTGCATGGGGAAATGATTCTTATGGTCAAACAAATGTGCCATCCAGCCTATCAAATGTAGTCGCGATTAGCGCGGGTGGCTATCATAGTCTGGCATTAAGGGCCGATGGCACCGTAGTGGCGTGGGGTGATAATTCGCATGGCCAGACAAATGTCCCAGCGGATTTGTCAGGTGTGATTGCCATTGCCGCAGGAGAATATCACAACTTGGCACTGAAGGCGGATGCAACAGTAGTTGCTTGGGGAGGTGACTTGAATGGTGAAACAAATGTGCCGGCGGGTTTGTCAAATGTCACTGCCATTGCCGCAGGTGAGCTTCACAGCTTGGCGCTTAAAGCCGATGGGACGGTTGTTGGCTGGGGTTATAATGCAGATGGGCAAACAATGGTTCCAGTGAATTTGTCAAATGTTGTCGCTATCGCTGGTGGGTTTTATCATAGTTTAGCACTCAAGGCGGATGGAACCATGGTTGCGTGGGGTGGCGGCTATTACGGCGAAACGAATCTTCCAATGGGGTTGTCAGGCGTCACGGTGATAGCCGCCAGCTATTATTACAGTTTGGCAATAGTGTTCAGCGGCCCCGTTCAAATCACGGAAAACCCGCAAAGCCAAACTGTATCTTGGCCTTCCAGTGTGGCTCTTTCCGTCAAAGCCACCGGCGGCGAGACTCTGAGCTATCAATGGTTTGTGAACGGTCATGCGGTTACGAACAATGCCCGCATCAGCGGCGCAACCGGCGCGATTTTGACAATTGCAAACGTTCAAATCACCGACGCCGGCACATATACCGTAATCGTAAGCAACCCGTTCGGTTCGGTCATCAGCGATGGCGCACGTCTGACTGTTGTCGGTGTTCCGCCGTTTATCACGATGCAACCAACGGGTGGAGTGGTCCCGAAAGAATCCAGTTTTACCTTCTCGGTTTCGGCATATAGCGCTCCGCCATTGAGTTTTCAGTGGCGGTTCAACGGTCAGAATATTTCCGGTGCAACCAATTCGACGCTCACCTTGACCTATCTGAACTACAATCAATCCGGTTATTACGACGTCGCGGTCAGCAATCCCTTCGGCGCGGTTGGCAGCGCAAAGGTTTGGCTGGGGGTCGGCCAGACGTCCGTGCAGGTCTGGTTGCCGTATCCCAACTATTTTTTTGATCCGACCAATGTCCCACCGGGCCTCACCAATGCAGTGGCGATCGCCGCCGGCTACTATCATGTTCTCGTCTTGAAAAGCGATGGCACAGTGGCGACTTGGGCGGCCTCCGCCTTGTATTCGCCGGCGGTGCTCAATGTTCCCGCCAGCGTGGACAACGTGGTGGCGATTGCCGCTGGCTCTATTGGTAACGTGAATTCCAGCATGGCACTTAAAGCAAATGGCTCGGTCGTTGTCTGGGGAGACAATTATTTTGGGGTTACGAACGTGCCGGTGGCCGCAACCAACGTCGTGGCCATTGCCGACGGCGGCGATCATTGCCTGGCTTTGCGGTCCGATGGCGCGATCATTGGCTGGGGACTCAATACACAGGGCGACACGACCACTCCTGTCGGTTTGTCAAACGTGATCGACGTTGCGGCGGGAAATGGTTACAGTCTGGCTTTAAGAAATGACGGAACGACCGCAGCGTGGGGTTCGAATGTGAACAATCAAACCAATGTCGCCTCCGGGCAGTCCAATGTCATTGCGATCTCTGCCAGTTCGTTTAGCACCCAGGCAATCAGCATGGCTTTGCTGGTGGATGGCACCGTCACCAATTGGGGCTACCCCATTGGCTATCCGCCGATAACAACCGCCAACACCAATATCGTTGCCATTGCATCTGGCAACTACAACGTCGCCGCGTTGAGATCCGACGGCACGGCCGTTGCCTGGGTGGGCCAAAACCAGACTATTTCCCCATCGGGCATTTCAAACATAATCGCCATGGCAGCGGGTGGAAGCTCGCTGAACCCCTTTCTGGTGACCATTGTCAACGATGGCTCGCCTTTCATAACACTTCAGCCGGTCAGCCAGACGGTCACCAACGGGGCGACGGTCCAGCTTCACGCCCGCGCGGTTGGTGCGCAACCATTGGTCTATATTCCGCAGCGATACGTGCTAAAACCTTTGAGTTACCAATGGCAATTCAACGGCGTGAACCTTGCCGGCGCGACCAATGCTGATTTGATCCTCACCAACGCCGCCGCCGCCCGTGCCGGGAGTTATCAGGCCGTTGTCACCAATTACCTTGGTTCCGTCACAAGCAAGGCGGCGCAGTTGAACGTTGTCTCGGCGCCGTTCAACGGCACGCTCGCGGCGGCAGTAAATGCCACCAGCCCTGTGTGGACCACCAGTCCGATTAACGCGCCGTGGTTCGCAGAAGTCTCGGTGACGCACGACGGCGTGGCCGCGGCGCAAAGCGGACGCATTGCCAACAGCGAACAGTCCATCCTGCAAACCACCGTCACCGGACCGGGCACGCTGGCGTTCTGGTGGAAAGTTTCGTCGGAGCAAGACTACGACTTTTTGAGTTTCTATCTGGACAGCACAAACGCGCCGCCGCTGGCGAGCATTTCGGGCGAAACGGACTGGCGGCAACTTTCGTTCGACATCCCCTCCGGCTCTCACCGCTTGTTCTGGATTTTTTCCAAAGACGCCAGCGTGAGCGCCGGGCAGGACGCCGGCTGGCTGGATGAAGTCAGCTTCACTCCGCCCGCGCCCCCGCCGCAACAGTTAATCGCGCCGGCGTTTCTGTCCGACGGCAGTTTTAGCTTCGTCGCCAGCAATGCGGCCGACAAATTTTTGCAGCCGTCCGACGCGGGCAGTTTTGCAGTTCAAGCCAGCACCGATTTGGTGAACTGGGTCACTTTGACCAGCCCGCTGGCGTTGACCAACGACGCGTTCCAATGGCGCGACGTCGCCAGCACAAATTATCCGGCGCGCTTTTACCGGCTCATGGAACACTGATAAATTGCAGCGCGATTTTTCCCGCGCTCTTGCGCTCAAATCAGCCTTTCAATTTCCACTCCAAAATTTCCCCGACGAGATTTGGATTCGCCTTTCCCTTACTCAATTTCATCACCTGGCCTTTGAGAAAATTCAACGCGGCCACCTTGCCGGATTTGAAATCGTTCGCCGGGCCGGGATTGGCAGCGATGGCTTCGTCGCAGAATTTTTCAATCGCGCCAGTGTCGCTGACTTGCGCGAGACCTTTTTCCTGGACAATTGCGGCTGGTGATTTGCCGGTTTCGAACATTTCGGAAAAAACGGTTTGCGCTGCCGCGCTGCTGATGGTTTTTGATTCAACCAGATTGACCAATGCAAGGATGGCGTCGGGTTTGAATTTCAAATTGTGTAGGACAGGCGTCGCGCCTGTCTCTAAATTTTCATTTTCTTGATCAGAGACAGGCGCGACGCCTGTCCTACGCTCTGCCAGTTTTGCGCGCAAATTATTGATGACCCAGTTGGCGACGGCTTTTGGATTCTTGGATTGCTTTGCGATGCCTTCAAAATAATTTCCGAGCGGCACGTCGTTCACGAACGTTTCCGCGTCCGGCGCGGGCAATTGGTATTCGCGCATGAAACGCTGCTTGCGCGCGAGCGGCAATTCCACGACGCGCGATTTTACTTCGGCCAGCCATTCATCCGTCGGCGCGAGCGGCATCAGGTCGGGATCGGGAAAATAGCGGTAGTCGTGCGCGTGTTCCTTCGTGCGCATTTCGTCGGTGATGTCCGCCTCATCGTCCCAGCGGCGCGTGGATTGGATCAGTTTTTCGCCGCGCTTCACGGCGGCGATCTGGCGGGCAATCTCGTATTCCGCCGCGCGGCGGACGCCGGAAAAGCTGTTCAGGTTCTTGATCTCGATTTTTGCGCCGAGTTCCTTCGTGCCGACGGGACGCACGGAAATGTTCACGTCGCAGCGCACCATGCCTTTTTCCATGTCGCAATCGCTCACATTGCCGTAAATCAAAATATCCTTGAGCGCGTTGAGATATTCGTAGGCCATGTCCGCGCTCGTGATGTCCGGCTCGGAAACGATCTCCATGAGCGGCACGCCGGCGCGATTGAAATCCACGCCGCTGTGACGGTCGAAATGCGTGAGCTTGCCGACATCTTCCTCGAGATGCGCGCGGGTGATTCGGACACGGCCAATGCCGTTGGCCGAACCAACGCCGCTAAATTCAAAATCCACGAAGCCGTTGGCCGTGGACGGCTGATCGTATTGTGTGAGCTGGTAATTTTTCGGCATGTCCGGGTAGAAATAACTTTTCCGGTCAAACTTCGCGTGCTGCGGAATGGTGCAGTTGAGCAGGAAACCCGTCAGCACCGTGAGCCGCAGCGCCTCCTCGTTGGCGACGGGCAGCACGCCGGGCATTCCCAGGCAGACAGGGCAGACGTTGGTGTTCGGCTCGGAACCGTATTGGTTCGCGCAACCGCACCACATCTTGGATTTCGTTTTGAGCTGGACGTGCGTTTCCAGTCCGATGACGGCTTCGTATTCCATGCCCGGACATTTTAGCCACAGATGAAACACGGATGAAACACAGATTTTTCAGGGCGGGACAAAATTCATTTTTTCCTGTAAGTTTTTGAACGGGCGCGCGACTTCTGTGGTAGAGTAAATACGAGTCGAAACATGAAAACCATCGGAACCATTGGAATTGCCGTTTCTGCCTTGGTAATTGCGGGCGGCCTGGCGCTGATGCGCGGCGCGGGTAACGGCCAGACGAATGACATTGTCACCAGCCCAATTTATCATTATCAACCCGACGACATGAAAGATTTCAAGAAACCTGACGCGACGGAGTTGAAGAAGAAACTGACCCCGGAGCAGTTCGCCGTCACGCAGCAGGCGGCGACCGAGCCGCCGTTCCACAATGAATTTTGGGACAACCACGCGCCGGGCATTTATGTGGACGTGGTCTCCGGCGAGCCGCTGTTCAGTTCGCTGGACAAGTTCGATTCCGGCTGCGGCTGGCCAAGCTTTACCAAGCCGGTGGACGACCAGGAAATTGTCGAGAAATCGGATGCGTCCCTTTTCATGAAGCGGACGGAAGTGCGCTCGAAAACGGCGGATTCGCATCTCGGCCACGTTTTCGACGACGGGCCGGGGCCGACGCATCTGCGTTACTGCATCAACTCCGCGTCGCTGCGGTTCATCCCGCTGGATAAAATGGAAGCCGAAGGCTACGGCGCGCAACTCGCGCCGTTCATCAAGGCCGGACTCTGCAAACCGGCGACCGCGCCGTCGCAAACCAATTCCCCGCCAAAAAATTGAGCGGCTTGGGAACGGCATCATTCAGGATTGTGAAAGCGAACGCCGCGCGCCGGCGTCGGCCAAACATTCGATTCGACAAGGGGGCGGGGTGAAAATGAGACAAGCCACAAACCAATTTGGCCGACGTAGTTGAAACTGTCCGCGTTTCTACACCGTGGGAAAAAACCGCGTCCAATCCTGCGCCGTGTGCAAAACACGGACGACCATGACGGTTTCCTGAAATGGCTGGTAGAAAATCAGGTAATTCAGGAACTTCGGCACGATGAACCAGCGGATTTGCAAATGACGCGCCGCAGCCTTGCGGATGCGCCGCCCGATTTCAGGATGCTGCGCGAGAAAATCGGCGGTGTTGAGGATCGTTTGGCGGACGCGCTCCGCCGCATCGGGATTATCGGCGGCAATGTGATTGGAAATTTCGTCCAAATCGTGCGTGGCTTTGGGGCTGAACTTCGCCCGGATCATGCCGGCGCAATTCGTCGGTGGTCTTGGCCTGATCGAGATTTTCCACCCCTTCGTCCAGCAGCCGTTCCAGCTCCGGCGTCATCACCACTTCCATGCCACGGCGGCGGGCTTGATGCTCGCTCAACGCCTCCAGCACCACTTCATCCGAACCTTTGTAGCCGCTGGTTTGAACCAGTTCGGCGACGTAGCTTTCAAGATTTCGCGGCAACGCGATGTTCATGGGTTCAATTTAATGCGCTGCAAAAATGTGTCAACCTGCAAACGGCTTCCCGCCGCGCCTTTTTGTTTCCGGGAAAAAATTTGGTGCGCGAACAGTTCCTCGCAGCGAAGTTTCAAGCGTCCACTTGATGCGAAACTGTCCGCGTTCCTATCTGTTCGCGCAATTTCAAAACTTCTGGATGCTGTTGCAACTCGGGGACGATTCTATCCAATACTTCCTTGGCTTTAGAGTAATCACCCAATTTAAACCAGCTTTGCCCGATGGACAAATACTGGCTGTTCGGCGTCTCTAATTTTGCAAATGGCATAAAAATCTCAATTTCAAAAAACGTAGTTTAACTGCGTTCAAAGATTTATTGCAAGCCCATAGTTTAACTGCGTGCCAAAGAAGCAATTGGGCAGGCAAATCGCAACGCTGCGTAGAGGTAAAAAGCTGACGCAGGAGAAGCTCGCGGAGAAAAGCAGCTATTCGGTTGAATTTATCAGCCTTGTGGAGCGCGGCATCAATGCGCCGTCCGTCGAAGGTTGCGAGCGGATCGCCAAGGCGCTTCACGTTTCGCTTAAAGACCTTTTTGATTTTTAGAGTTATAAATGGATTCAAAAATATTTTGCAGTCTGTAAAATTCATTTTTCCTCAACGCGCTGAATTCGCGCGCCGAGTTTGCGCAGTTTCAAATCCATTTTTTCGTAGCCGCGGTCCAGATGATAAATGCGGTTCACCTGCGTCGCGCCCTTCGCGGCGAGTCCGGCAATCACCAGCGCCGCCGACGCGCGCAAATCGCTCGCCATCACCGGCGCGCCGCTCAATGGCCGGCCGCCTTTCACAATCGCGCTCGGTCCTTCAATCTCAATGTCCGCGCCGAGCCGCGCCAGCTCACTGACGTGCATGAAGCGCGATTCAAAAATCCGCTCCGTGATGATGCTGATGCCCGGCGCGAGCGCGAGCAGCGACATCATCTGCGCTTGCACGTCCGTCGGAAAACCGGAATACGGCAGCGTCGTGATGTCCGCCGGTTTTAATTTTCCCTTCCGGCGGCCAGTCAAATTCGCACCGCTGCGTTCAACGGAAACTCCCGCTTCGCCCAGTTTATCAATGACCGCGCGCAGATGATCGGCGCGAGCGCCGAGCAACGTGACTTCGCCGTTCGTCGCTCCGGCGGCGATCAAAAAGGTCGCGGCTTCGATGCGGTCGGGAATCACGTCGTGCGTCGCGCCGTGCAATTTTTTTACGCCGGTGATGGTGATGGTCGGGCTGCCCGCGCCGGAAATTTTCGCGCCCATCGCGGTGAGAAAATTGGCGAGGTCCACCACCTCCGGTTCGCACGCCGCGCTTTCGATGACGGTCACGCCATCGGCCAGG
>DATCBW010000039.1:0-12442 GCA_036511615.1 Verrucomicrobiia bacterium
GCTCAATTTGCAAGCGGCGACGGGATTGCTGGCCGTTGTCGTCCTGCTCGTGATAATGAACTGGTTCTTCCACAAGATTTATTGGGGCGGCTGGATGACGATGCACAATCGCCGTAAGAAGAATCTGATCGAAAGTGCGTCCGACCCGGAAATCTCCAAGACCAGTTTGCTATGGGGATTGGGCTTGCTCGGATTCACATCACTCTATCGCGAAGGTTTCGAGGTTGTGCTGTTTCTGCAAAGTTATTATCTGCGAATGGGCGGCATGGCCGTCTTGCTCGGTGCTTTGCTCGGGCTTTTCTTCACCGGCATTATTGCGGTGCTGACTTTTGTGGCGCATCGCAAATTGCCTTACCGGAAAATGCTGGTTTTCACCGGTGTCATGCTCGGCGTGGTGCTGCTCGTCATGGTCGGCGAGCAAGCGCAAGAAATGCAACTGGCGCATTGGATTCCCACCACGCTGATAAACGCGCTGACAAATTTAATTCCGCCTTGGATGGGATTATGGTTCTCAATTTTCCCCACAGTGGAGACGTTGACTGCTCAATCGCTTGCGGCCATTATCGTCGTCGGCTCATACTTTCTTGGGCGAGGCAAGACTGCCCCGCCTTGTCAGGATGAGACGGAGGTTATTTTAGGTCATGCTGCGGATTGCCCAATGGCGGCAACGAACGTGGGAGCGCCCAAACTAAACCAATGTCCGCAATGCGGCATGAGGCTGATCAAGAAACCACAAGTCCTGAAATGATACTTCCAATATAGTTGCGGGCGCATGTTGAGGAGGGTAAAAATGCGCAAAAGCGGACCGCCGTGACCAACGCGCTTTCTTGCTTCACTTCACCGTCCGATGGTCGGCCCTGTCTCCCTCACAACCACGCCGGTTCCGTTCCGCAGAAAGCGCGCTCGTCACGAGCGGCATCTGTTTCAGCCGAAGGATCGGCGTGCTTCCGCCTGCGGTTTGGCGACGGTCGTTACGCTCCGGCTGATACGGTTTCCAATGTTGTTCACGAGGCTGCGGTGCGACGCCCGTCGGAGCGGGAGCACCGCAACAGCAGCCTGTGCCGCCACCGCTTCCATCTCAACCGAAGGAAGAAACCATTTATTCCGACAATATCGTTGTTGTAACGAATATGCGGATAATGATCGGTGGTGCGACGTATGCACTGCGAAACGTCACGTCTGTCAAAAAGATGTTTACACCACCGCAGCTTGCCGGCCCGATTCTCGTTCTGCTAGGCGGTATTTTTCTTTTGCTGCTGACAATCATCCCATTCAACCCCAAAAATTATCAGCCGCTCGCGGGCGGCGCATTCGGCGGCAGTATCATTATTGGCAGTGTCATTTGGATGTGCTGCATCAAAACAAAATACCACGTTGACCTCTCAACATCTGCCGGAGAAATCCATCTTTTGACATCAAAAAACCAAGCTTACATAGAAAAGATCGTGTTGAACATCAACGAAGCGATTACACGGCAATGAAAGACCTCTGTATTTTTAATTGAGTGCCGCCTGCGCTTGCGAATTGCCGGGCTTATTTTCCGTCACTACAATTTCCCGAATCCTCGGCTGATTTTCGGCAATCAGCGGCTGATATTTTGCCGGCAACGGCATGACGAATGACAGTTCCATCACTTGCATGGCCGCTTCAATTCGCCGCAGCGCGTGACCGGAAATCAAAATCTCATGCGTGGCAAAGACCAAACGCAATTTCTGCTCCTTGTCCTCGCTGGCGAGTTCGGCAAACGCAAATTGATCGAACGGTAGCAGCACCGAGCGCGTCGCGGAAATTTCGACCCGCAGACAGCGGGCTTGCGGGTTAGTGGTGAAACATTCGGGTGATTTGGTGCTCATGTTTTTGTCCTGGTTGAGGGTGACGACGGGATTGTTTTAACCGGCAAAACGTATCGGCGGTGCGCTGGCCGAACCGCAGGAGATAGTCATGCAGCCGGTCCCAAAGCCGGTTGCCGTTGCGCGGGCGCAAGCCCGGTGCCAGTTCCAGTGCCAGCGGCCTGTGACCGGAGCGAACGAGATTTTCGCGCAATTGAATTTTATCCGGCGTGAAAATGCGAACGCCGCGCCGCCCGCGCGAAATGGTGACATATATCTTTGCGTTGCGGCAGGGCAAACCGCCCGGTTACGACCGCGACTGCTTTGAATACCTGATGACGGGACGCGGCTTCAGTCCCGAAGCTCATCGTTCCAGCACCCATCCACTTTTATGAATCCTGAATCCAAATCCCCAGCACCGTCTAAACCTCGTCAAACCGGTTGTGTTGAGATCATTCCATCGTCCGAAACCATTGAATTTATTGGCCGCAATCAACTGTGCGGTTTTCCAACACATCATTTGCAGCAATTGCAGCAATTCATTTTGAAGGAAAAATCCAAATCCAGTCCCATATCGAACCGCCCACCGGATGAAATCAGCTTGTTCTGCCCAACGATGTTGATTGTGTTCAAAGGTTGGAGGTTAAAATCATTGCTCCATTCACTTCTTTGCCGGGAGGTCGCCCGTATTTATGTGGTTGATGAAGTGCTGGCAAAATTGCTCGTGGACGAACCAGTGGTTTCGCAAATCCGCATTTATCCATTGAAATCCGAATCAATTTCAAGCGACCCGATTGTCCTTAACCCCCCAAAAACAAAGCCATGAATCCCGGCGAACTTCAGGCAATTGAAAGCCAGCGGCAGGCGTTGCTCGGCCAGCTCACCGCCGCCGAAACCGCCTTGCGGAGCGGTCTGCTTAACACGCGCGGCTTCGGTGACACCGCCCGCGCGCACATGGAACGGGCAAGGGCGCACATCTGCGAAGCCTACATCGCCATCAACGAGAGCAAGTCTGTCCGCACCGTCCAGCAACTCGTGGATGACGTGAACCGTGTCCAGCAGGTGATGGACGACGTGCAGCGGCGCAAATCCCAACGCATCTGATTTATGTTTGAACGTCCACCCAACGGTTTTTTCGTGCGCGATTTGATGGTGTTCAACCATCTCCGGCGCGGCGGTTATGTCTCCAAGGGGTTTGTCTTTGAACCGCCCGATCTCACCAACAGTCCCATCGCCGACCTGAACGAATTTCAAGAACAACTCTGTTTGTTGCTCGCTTCGCTGCACGAAAACCAGCGGTTGCAGGTTCAATACTTTTCCGACTCGGATTACAAAACTGAATTGCTCCGGTATCAGCAGGAGACGGAGCGGTTTGAAAATGTCTGGACGAAGCGTTCGCGCAACGAACGGTTCGCACGCTACTGGCAGGCGATGACCGAACGCAAACTCCGGCGGCAGCGCGTGATCCTTTATGTGTCCCGTTCGTTGGAAAACACGCCCCGGACGTTCACCTCTGATAGCGCGCTGCGCGAGTATTACCTGACTATGCTCGACCAGTTGGAAATGGAATTCAGCCACGTTCACCATTTGTTGAAGGAGATTTTTGCCAGCGCCGGGACGCGCGTGCTGCCCATGAGCGACCTCGACCATTTCAAGCATTGCAAAAACTTCCTCAACCCATCCCTGGCCGACCGCTTTGATTTTGATGCGGCCAGTGATTTTCAACCCGAACTTTCGATTCAGGAAAATTGCTGGCACAGCGAAGGCAACGGCCAGAGCGATTTCGGGTTCTTCATGGATGGACATTATCACTCCGTCATCGCGCTCACGCGCTGGCCGCGCACGACCTATCCCGGCATCATCCAACGCCTCACCAATCTGCGGCTGCTGGACTACGCCATCACGGTCAATGTTGATCCGCTGCCCATCACCCAGGAAATCAACAAGGAGGAAAAAGAGCATGACCGCGTGGCCGGCGACTACGCCAGCGAAAAGAAAATTTCGTTGCTCACGGTGATGGAGAAAAAGCAGAAAAAAATTCATGCGCTGATGCAGGGACAGACCATTCCGTTCAAGGCGCTGTTTGTGATTCGGGTTTGGGACAAATCGAAGGACGGCTTGAACGCGAAAGCCAGCGCCATCAAGAACGCCATCAACTCGATGAATTCGGCGCAGTATTTTGAAAGCAATCTGCCCACCACGTCCAAAAGCCTTTTCTTCCAGACCTGGCCGGGCTGGACGTGGGGACGTTATGAGCATCGCAAACTTTATTCGGAACACCGGTATTTGGCCGACATGCTGCCCGTCACCAGCACGTTCACCGGCCATCTGGCAACCGCCGAGGCAATTTATGACGGCCCGGCGAACAACCTCATCGGGGTCGAAACTTTCTCCGGCTCGAAGGACAATCAATCTCCCCAGCACGCCGTGTTGTTGGGGATGTCAGGCGCGGGCAAATCTGTGACCGTTTGCGACCTGCTTTCGCAAACCGAAGGTTATTTCGCCTACACCGTCATCATTGAAGAAGGTTTGTCGTATGGCAAAATCACCACCGAAGGCCGCAAGGCCGCGCTGGATTTGCGCCTGATGAAACCCGGCCTGCCGGACGACCCGCAGAGCAAAGTGAATCTCGCCGTAGAAAAAATTCATCAGATTTGGGAGGCGACGAAGGATGATCGTTTGGCGCAGCTTGTGTTTTGCGATTTATCCACGCCGCAAGACCGTGGCTTTTCCGTTTATCGGGACATGGCCGACAAATTGAAACATCTTGGCGTCCCTGAAAATGAAATTGCCTTCATTCAGGATTACGATGCGGACAACGCGAAGGTGGCGCTTTTCCGTTCCGTTCGCGCGGGCAAGGTTCGCGTGCTGTTCGGCAGCACACAAAAAATGGGTTCCGGCACCAATGTTCAAGAGCGGTTGATTGCGCTGCATCATTTGGACGCGCCGTGGCGACCGGCAGACGTGGAGCAGCGCGAAGGCCGCATCCTTCGGCAGGGCAATCGAAATTCCAGCGTGCAGATTTATCGCTACGTCACGGAAGGCTCGTTCGATGCCTATATGTGGCAGACGTTGGAAACCAAGGCCAAATTCATCGCGCAGGTAATGAGCGGTGACATGACCATGCGCCGCCTCGAAGACATGGACTCCGCTGCTTTGACCTATGCCGAGATCAAAGCCATTGCGTCCGGCAATCCGCTCGTCATCGAAAAGGCCCAGGTGGATGCCGAGTTGATCCGGTTGACCCGGCTGCGCTCTGCCCATGCCGAGGAACAATATCGCATCCGTAGCAGCCTGCGCCATTCGCACGAGGAGGTTGAGACTTGGACGGAACGGCTGGCAAACTTGCGCGAAGATTTAACCGGGCGGCAGGATACATCCGGCGACCGGTTTCGCATCGAACTGGACAAGCAAACTCTGGACAATCGTGGTATCGCCGGGGAGTTGCTTTTGCGGCGGGCGGAGAAAACTAAAACTCGTTTTGGCGAGGACATCCGCATCGGGCGGTTCGCTGGTTTCGATATGTTCATCCGCTCCGGTTTCAACAATACCGCCGAACTCGTCCTGCGGGGCAAAAACAGTTACAGCAGCCGCGTTACCGATACGGCCTTGGGCACCATCCGTTCGCTGGAATCCGAGGTGCAGGGTTTTGAGGAACGGGCCGCGCGGCTGGAAACCGACATCCGCGATTCACGAAAACGCGGGGTCGAACTGGAAGCCAAGGTTGGCGCACCCTTCGAGAAGGAGGAACGGTATCATCACCTGGTCAAACGCCAGTCGGAAATTGAGGATCAACTTGACCTCACAAAGAATCAGGCCCCCAACCAGCTTGAAGCCGCTGAAAACACCGAAGCCATCGTTGAAGGAGAGCAGCCCGATAAAAATGAAACCATCAAACCCAAACCCGCCCGGAGAATGAAAGTGTGAGACAAGGCTACATCATTGCAGAACGCATCCACCTCCTGCGCGAGTTGCGGGGAGGTATGCGCGGGGGACTTTCCCGGAGCAAAGGCAAAATTCTTTTGTGAACGGCAATCCAACATTGCCAGTGAACGCCGACGCGCTTGATAGCGGCAGCCGTTCCGCGCCGCATCGCGCTACCCAATTCATGGCCGACCGGGATGGTGATTTGCCGGTCTGGGTTCGCGCGCCAAAGCGCGGGCATGAATTTTATTCCGGCTGCTCGCGGGCAAAGCTCTACGAATGGGCGGCCAAAAGTTTTATCCGATCCGTCTCCATTCGTGAACCCGGACGGATAAAAGGCGTCCGGCTTTTCCATCTTGCCAGCATTCTGGCGTTCATCGAGCAGTGTGAAGCCCAGGCGAATTCCGACCAGAACGACACCGGCAAACAACCCTGAACAAGGGTGGATTTATTGTTGCTGCCAAGCCGGGGCTACAGGTGGGCGTTCAAAGGGTTCATCCACCGGCATCAATTCGTGAACCCAGACGGATAAAAAGGCATCCGGTTTTTCCCTCTTGCCGGCATTCTGGCATTCATCGAGCAGTGTAAAACTCGAGCGGATTCCGACCTAAATGACATCGGCAAATAACCCTGAATAAAGGTGGACTTGTTGCCACTGGACGTTGCCACTAGACCCATAAATCCCATAAAACCATTGAAAATCAAAATGGCGGAGAGAGGGGGATTCGAACCCCCGATACGGCTTTTGGCCGTATACCGGTTTAGCAAACCAGCGCCTTCAGCCACTCGGCCATCTCTCCAACTGTTTATTTACAATAGCTTACGACAATTGTGGAATTTGCGATTTGACAATCTGATACTGGTTTTAGATACGGCCTGCATGATTTCGAGCAAAGCAGCAACTTTTTTTTTGCTGATCCCGGCAAGGATTGGCAAAAAACGCAGTTTTCAAATTTAATCCGTTGCGTTCCATCGGGGTCATATTTTGCAAGACTTCGCGTTCGTGGCAAGCTGATTCGTAAGTCTCTCAAGACAGATGTGCTGTCCGTTGCCAAGCTGCGGCTGGCGTCGGGGTGTTTTCGAACCTGCGCCTGAATTTATCTGGGGCGAGCTTGTGCCAATGTCCCCAACTCGTTTTCGGCGGCAGCGCCCTCTTCTGGGCGGCCGCCAGATACCGGCAAACGGAACTCCGGGCCAGATCAAAACGCCGGGCGGCCTCGGCTTTGGAACCGCCACCCGAAATGAATTTCACCACCCGCTCCCGCAAGTCCAGCGCATAAGCTTTCATGCCCGCAAGCCTGTCACGCTATGTCCCAATGTAATTATGCAATGCTATATGTCAGACTCAAACAAAATGGCAACCCCCTTCGTCAATGCTGCGGCGTAGTTGTCAAAGCAGGACAAATTATTTGGGGTGATTGGTGAGAGAAGATCGGGTGTTGGGTTGGGATCTGGGGCTGCGGCCAGGACGGAATGGTGGCCCGAGGGATGGAGACAAAGGATCACCTTGGTTTCAGGAGTTGCTAAAAAACTTCCAAAGCCGTCACGCAAAGCGGCTGTCAAAACAAGACGGCCCAAATGAACATTCCGCAAACCGCCGCCGCTTGGCTCAAAAAAATTTCGCCGCTACGCCCGACGCTCGCCATCGTCTGCCAATGCGCAGGTCATCTTATTTCCCCTTGAGCCATTTCGCCACATCCGCCGCCGCGTAGGTGATTAAAATATCCGCGCCCGCGCGGCGCATCGCCAGCAGACTTTCCAGCGTCACCGCGCGCTCGTCAATCCAGCCGTTCGCAGCGGCGGCCTTGATCATCGCGTGTTCGCCGCTCACGGTGTAGGCGGCGGTGGGCAGGCCGAATTCCGTTTTCACGCGATGAATGATGTCCAGATACGCCAGTGCCGGTTTGACCATGACGATGTCCGCGCCTTCCTGAATGTCCAGCGCCACTTCGCGCAACGCCTCGTTCGCGTTCGCCGCGTCCATCTGATAACTGCGCCGGTCGCCGAATTGTGGCGTGGACTCGGCCACTTCGCGGAACGGACCGTAAAATGCCGATGCAAATTTCGCCGCGTAACTCATGATCGGTGTGTCGGCGAAACCCTCGTTGTCCAGTTCCGCGCGGATGGCGCGGACGCGGCCGTCCATCATGTCGCTCGGCGCGACGATGTCCGCGCCCGCCGCCGCGTGGCTCGCCGCCGTTTGCGCGAGCAGCTTGAGCGTCGGGTCGTTCAAAATTTTCCCGCCCGACACGATGCCGCAATGACCGTGCGCCATGTATTCGCACAGGCACACATCCGTGATGACCAGCAGCGACGGCAGTTCCTTTTTCAGCAGCCGCACCGTTTGCTGCACGATGCCGTTTGTTGCGTAAGCGCCGCTGGCCTTGTCATCTTTTTTTTCGGGAATGCCGAACAGCAAAACCGCCGGCACACCGAGCGCGTGTGCGCTGGCGGCCTCGCGCAGAATTTCATCCGGCGACAATTGAAACACGCCGGGCATGGCATCCACGGGACGGCGCAGTTTCCTGCCGCTGCGGGCGAACAGCGGCAGGACAAGCTGCGAAACAGCCAACGACGTTTCCGCCACGAGCCGGCGCAGCGCGGGCGAAGTCCGCAGCCGACGCGGACGGGATACGGGAAATCCGGGCAAAGTCATGGGCATAGTTTAGATTTTACGGGCGATGTGCAAAAGCGGAAAGTGACTGACAAAACACAATGTTTCCGACGAACCGTCCAGGAATTCACATATTTGAAGCCCGTTCGGTTGAAAGATGTTTTATTCAACTCAAAAATGGCGCTGATGAAATCTCTTCATGAAACCGCGCCATGATTTTTACCCGGCCGCTTTCCCGGCTTGTTCCGGCGTGATTCTTTGCTATTGTGCGCGGCTCTGTGAGCATCGCCAAAGAAATCCAGAAGCGGCGCACGTTCGCCATCATCTCGCATCCCGACGCGGGCAAAACCACGTTGACGGAAAAGCTGCTGCTTTACGGCGGCGCGGTGCAGCTCGCCGGCTCCGTGACCGCGCGCAAAAACCAGCGCGCGACGACGTCCGACTGGATGGAACTGGAAAAGAAGCGCGGCATTTCCATCAGCTCGACGGTGCTGCAATTTGACTACGACGGCTTCCGCATCAACCTGCTGGACACACCCGGCCACAAGGATTTTTCCGAAGATACTTACCGCGTGCTGACCGCCGTGGATTCCGTGGTGATGGTGATTGATTCCGCCAAGGGCATCGAGCCGCAAACGCGGAAGCTGTTCGAGGTCTGCCGCCAGCGCGGCGTGCCGATCTTCACGTTCATGAACAAATGCGACCGGCCGATGAAAAATCCGCTCGAACTGCTCGATGAACTGGAGCGCGTGCTCGGCATCGGCGCGTTTCCGGTGAACTGGCCGATTGGCGACGGCATTGATTTTCAAGGCGTTTATGACCGGCAGGTGAAACAGTTTCATCTTTTTGACCGCACGGTCGGCGGCAAATATCGCGCGCCGGTTTCTGTCGGCGGCATTGACGACCCGGAAATTCGCGGACGGCTCAACGACCAGACGTTTCACAAAACAGTTGAAGAACTTGAAATGCTCGAACACGCGGGCCACGAATGGGATGACGCCGCCGTGCTTTCGGAAAAAACGACGCCGGTGTTCTTCGGCAGCGCCAGCAACAATTTCGGCGTGCAACTTCTGCTCGACGGTTTCTTGAAACATTCGCCCGCGCCCAGGCCGCGCGTGATGGGCGGCATTGAAATCGCGCCGGAAAACCCGGCGTTCTCCGGTTTCATTTTCAAGATTCAGGCGAACATGGATCCGCGCCACCGCGACCGCATTGCGTTCGTTCGCGTCTGTTCCGGCAAATTTGAGCGCGACATGACGGTGCATCATTCGCGTTCGGGAAAAAAAGTCCGCTTGTCCAGCTCGCACAAACTGTTTGGCAACGAACGCGAGACCGTGGACGAAGCGTATCCCGGCGACGTCATCGGCCTCGTCGGTCATGACAGCTTTGGCATCGGCGACACGCTCACGACCGATCCAAAAATTCTCTACAAGGAAATCCCGCGCTTCACGCCGGAGGCGTTTTCGTATCTGCACAATCCGAACACAGGGAAATACAAACAATTCCGTCAGGGACTGGACCAGCTTTTGCAGGAGGGCGTCATCCAGGCGCTTTATTTGCGCAACTCGTCGGTGAAAGCGCCGTTGCTCGCCGCTGTCGGCCCGCTGCAATTTGAAGTCGTGCAATTCCGTCTCGAAAGCGAATACGGCGCGGCGTCACGTCTCGAAGCCGCGCCGTGGAGCGTCGTCCGCTGGCTGCCGACGGACATCAAGGAAGAAGAACTCGACGCGCTCTCGCTGCCCACCGGTGCGAAGCTCGCCTACGATCTCGGCAAAAATCCCGTGGCGCTGTTCCAGAACGAATGGTCGGCGAATTATTTCGGCGAGACGAACAAAAACACGCCGCTGTCCGCGCTGCCCGTGCAAACCGTGAAGGATTAAAAGCCGGGACAAAAAAACCGTTGATTACAATGGTTTTTCACTTTCAGATTTCCATTGCCAGAATTGTCACTTGGAATTAACTTAACCGTCACAATTAAATTTCACATTATGTCGAACGCTGCAAAAGAATCGTCGTCGGCGAACGATTTGTTGAAAAACTCCTCGCTTTACCGCGAGTTCCAGGCCGAGCGCGAGGAAATACTCAAGCACAAGTGGATTGAATCGGAAAAGGCCGGACGCGACATCGGCTTTGAGCAGGCGCTGACGGACTGGATCATCCGGCACCGATCAAGCTGGCGCAAAAACCGGCAGGCCGGCGCCAATTAGCGCTCACACAACCAAGTTCCTTTAACGCCGCCCAGCGAGGTGGCGAAGGAAAACATGAAAACAAAACGCACCACGCGAACCAGCCCCGCACGACGGGAGCGGTTCGCGATTTTTGTTTTCAATCATGGGTCCTCCTCGTGCTCCTTCTCATCCTCATCCTCGTCCTCGATTTTTGATTTTTCGATTACGAGGGCGAGCACGACAACGAGGAGGATTTCAAATGCCTGAACCCGCCACTGTTCTCGATGCCGCCGCCATCCAGCGCACGCTCATGCGCATCGCGCACGAAATCGCCGAGCGCAACGAGACCGGCACCGAGGTCGTGCTGGTCGGGATTCCGGTCGGCGGCGATCATCTGGCGGCGCGGCTGGCGAAAATTCTCGCCGGCATCTGGAATCATCCGGTGCCTGTCGGCATTCTCGACGTGACCATGCACCGCGACGACTTGGATGATCGCGTCGCACCAACGGTGCATCCGACGGAAATTACCTTCGACGTGAACGGCAAGACCGTCGTGTTTGTGGACGACGTGCTTTTCACCGGCCGCACGACACGTGCCGCGATGGACGCGATCAATGATTTTGGCCGCCCAAAAAAAATCCAGCTTGCCGTGCTGGTGGACCGCGGCCACCGCGAACTGCCCATCAAGGCGGATTTCGTCGGCAAAAACGTGCCGACCGCGCTCGATGAAAAAATTTCCCTGCTGCTCACCGAATCCGGCGCGGCGCGCGACGAAGTGATTTTGATAAAGAAATGAAAAAGACAAACGCAGAGACGCAGAGTCCGCAAAGAAACGCAGAGAAAATAATTTCAGTTTTTTCTCTGCGAAACCTCCGCGTTCTCTGCGCCTCTGCGTTTCGTTTCAGCAAAAAATAAAAATGTCCTGGACCAAGAAACATCTGCTCGACATCGAATCGCTCACGGCGGAGGAAATCACCACCGTGCTGGACACCGCGCGCAGTTTCAAGGCCGTTGGCGAGCGTGCGATCAAAAAAGTCCCCGCGCTGCGCGGCAAGACCGTCGTGAATTTGTTTGTCGAGCCGTCCACGCGCACGCGCATCAGCTTTGAGCTGGCGGCGCAGCGGCTTTCCGCCGACATCGTGAATTTTTCCGCCGAGGCGTCGTCGTTCAAAAAAGGCGAGACGCTCAAGGACACCGCGCTGAATCTTGAAGCGCTCAACGCCGATTTCATCATCATCCGCCACAGCGCGAGCGGGGCGCCGCATTTTCTGTCGCGCGTGCTGGACGCCCATGTCATCAACGCCGGCGACGGCGCGCACGAACATCCCACGCAGGCGTTTCTGGATGCCTTCACCATCCGTGAAAAAAAAGGCCGCATCGCCGGACTGAACGTGACCATTCTCGGTGACATTCTTTACAGCCGCGTTGCCCGTTCGGACATCTGGGCACTGACGAAACTGGGCGCGAAGGTGACGCTCTGCGGCCCGTCCACGCTCGTGCCGAAAACATTCGAGCAGATGGGCTGCCGCGTGACTTACGACGTGGATGAAGCCATTCGTGACGCCGACATCATCAATCTTCTGCGCATCCAACACGAGCGCCAGCGCAAGACGATGTTTCCCAGCATCGGGGAATACACGCAGCTTTACGGTCTGACCAAAGCGCGCGTTGCCAGGACAAAATCCGACGCGCTCATCATGCACCCCGGCCCGATCAATCGCGGCGTGGAAATTGACAGCGAAATCGCCGACTCCGGCCGCTCGGTGATTTTGGAGCAGGTGACGAACGGCCTCGCCGTCCGCATGGCGGTTTTGTTTCTGGTGAATGGTGGCAAAGGACCGCAGGAAGTGGCGTAGCGGCGTCTCGGTAGAGCGCCGCAATTGTCATTGATTTATGGCGGCGCTCTG
>DATCBW010000040.1:0-4286 GCA_036511615.1 Verrucomicrobiia bacterium
GTTCAGGAAACTTACTACATCAGCAATGTGGATGTGCCGCAGGTAAAGTATCTGAAAACCGCGCGTCTGTATCCAGATTGGCCGCAACATGAAGGAGAACCGGCAGGAAAAGTGGCGCGTGACAACCAAGCCTTGAAACGCAAACAGCATGAATTGTTCATCGAATCCCTTTTGGAAAAGACACACGCCGAGGCCCGGCAATGGTTGAGCGCAGCCAAAAAACCCGATCTTCGCTCTCTGGCAAGGTTTCGCTCGACAAAGGCGGCGCTTCAATTTGTGGAAACGCTATACGCTGCCGGCGCGGAAACCGTCATTGCTGCCGTCATTTATGCGGGCAGACGCGGAAAACAATTTGCCGACCGGTTGTTGGTTAAACAGCCGAAATCGGAGGCAAAACGAAAAGCGTTACGAAAGATTTGCCGGGATTTATGCGCCAAACGAGGCGGCGCATTGTTGCCAGACGAGAAGGATATGGGTGAGAGCCACCTGTTTATCAATCTGGAATAAAGCCGCCGGGACCAACGGGCGGGAACGGACACGGCGGCCTCACTAATATCGCTCCGGCCCGCCTTCGTCATTTCCCGCCCGCTCGTCCCTTGCGCGGAATGTTGAAAACGCAGCCGCGTCCGCTTCCGTCAGCGGTTGGCGGCGGCGTTGCGTTCCGGCTCCGTTCCTAAAATCGTCTCTGCGCCTGCACTCCGCTTGCTCCGGCCGCCAACCGCTGACCGAAGCGGGTTTCAAATCAATTTTCCATCGTAAAGCGACTTCATCGGCAATCCACTCTAACGGCCTATACGGCAGAGACACTACCCGCGTCAGCAGCGCGATGAGAAGGCGGGGCAATTATATGGCGTCAGCGGAAAATTCAAGGACACTACGAAACGGCTCAAACATGACTCGCCGTTTCGTTCCTCCTTGAGTTTTCCCGCTACCGCCAAAGGCCTGCCTTTTAGGTTTTCATCGCGCACACCTGTCGCTGCGCGTGCATAAGAACAGCAAGCAAAAAAAGCAAGCCCCGACTACTTCTCAACCCAACCTGCATTATGTTTGCCACTATCCACCCGTCATCTGCGGCCTATTTCTGTTTCCAAGGCGCTTCGTAGGTAAACAATAATTTCTCCGCCTCGGCTTTGTAAGTTTTCCCATCGTCATTCTTGGCGAGCTTCTGGCTGATCAAAAACATCAAATAATAGTCTTCCCCATTATCCTGCAATCTTTTTTTCCCATTGGTGTAAGCGTCCTGAAAATCCTTTTGCGCCATGTTGGAATTCCCGGTCTTTTCATAACAAATTCCCCTGTAGTATAACGCTGATGGAATCCTCGGATTGATGGCAAGCGCCCGGTCAAGAGCTTCGCTTGCCTTGTTCAAATCCCCGTTTTTCAGATAGGCTTCGCCGAGCACTGTCAAATCCACAGCCATGTCCGGCATGATGGATTGGGACTGTTCCAAAGCTTCGATTGCCCTCGTCTGATCGCCCTTGTAAAGATAGCAGGTTCCCTGCATCAAAAGGAGCACGCTCTTATCCTCCGGTCGAAGGTTTGCGGGGGCTTTTTGTTGGAGTGCTTGAAGGATGGCACTGGCCTCGTCATATTTTTGAATTGTCATGTCCAAGGTGGTCAATGAGATTTGCAACTGAGGGACATCAGGATGGAGCGCAACAATTTCCCGGTCCAATTCGTAAGCCTTCAACGGCTGCTTGTTGACCTTGAAGGCAAGCGCATACAGAACCCCAATGCTGGCGTTTTTGTTTGAGTTTTTGTAGGCAATGTCAAAGTTGGTTATGGCTGCCTCCTTTTGGTCCTGCCCCATGCAGCAGATTGCCAACGCAAAATGAATCAGCGGGTCGTTGGGAAAATCCTTGGCACCCTTTTCAAAAATGGGGACATCGGCCGGCAAGGTTGCACGCAGTTGGCTGGCTTGGCCGGATTGGTAGGCGGTGATGACTTGTCGAGCCAATTCCTGCGGCGTCGGCGAATTGGATTGGGAATCGGCGGCAAAGACTTCAAAATACGAAACTAGAGCGATTAGGACGAAAATTGTTCGGCTCATTGTGCTCCACATCCAAACATTTTTGGCGGGGTGCATCAATAGAAATCGGCGACTTGAATTTCATGAATGTTTCCGCCGTATAGCCGGCAAGATTTGTGAGCAGAAATGACGCGCAAGACTGAACACATGACCAAAACGCACCGCTATCCAGTGATGATTCACCGGACAATAAGACAATCGCGCGATTCGTCCACTTGCAACCTGCCGCCGGAATTTTTTCCGGCGAGCAGATGTCCAGCCAGCGCGTCGCCGACCAGTTTTTCCACCGCGTCGCGCATCGGACGCGCGCCGAGCTTCGGATGAAATCCTTTTCGCACCAGAAACGGCAAGACCGTTTTGTCCAGTTCAAGTTTGTAGCCGCACGAGGCAAGGAACTCAACTTCACGCGCCAAAAACTTTTCGGCGATTTCCAACTGGTGTTCGTAGCTCAATCGGTTGAAAACCAGTTTCTCAGTGATGCGGGCGAAGATTTCAGGACGCAGGGCTTGTTGCGCGCGGGAAAGGACGTGGCGTTCCAGCGTCGCGTCATTGGAATGTTGCAGGGTCATCAATTCCGCCGAACCAATGTTGGATGTCAGCCAGATATAGAACCCGCTGAAATCCAAGGTCTGCCCCGTGGCAATGGTAATGCGCGCGGCGTCGAGCAGTTGCAACAGAATGTCCAGCACACGCGGATGCGCTTTCTCGGCCTCGTCGAACAACAGTGATCCTTCGGCAGCGCGTTCGCGCACCGCGCCCAAGTAACCCCTTTCACCGAGCCGCGCGCCCAATAGCAAGCCGAGCGATTCTTGCGTTTGGAACTCCGACATATCAAACCGGAAAAGTTTTTCCGCGCCGAAAATCTGGTTGGTCAGCACGACCACCGTTTCCGTTTTTCCAACGCCCGTTGGTCCGAGCAGAAGGAAACTGCCGCGCGGGCGCGCGGGCTTGGTGAGGCTCAATTCGCCGCGTTGCACCACCGAGACCACGCGCGGCAGGACTTGATTCTGCCCGCGAATTTCCGTCCGCAGCACGCCTTCCACTTTGCGAAGGCGTTCGAGTTTTTGAACATCAAATGTTGTTGCATTCATGGCCGTCCATCATGCCAAAAAGAAAATGTCAAGTTGTGCAATGGGCTGCACAAATCGCACGACGAAAAATGAGATGCTGATCCTCGAATTGGCGGAAGACTCCGCTGCAAAAACAAAAAAACTGAAACTATGAAAAAACTATTCGTTCCAAAAAAAATCCGGGCGCGTCTGCGCTCCTCGCTCACCGTCGCGGCCATGCTCGCGCTCAACGTCCTGCCCGTCTTCGCGCAGAGCACGACCTTCAACTCCACCGATCTGAAAACCGGCATCAGCAACAGTCTGGCCGTAATCATGATGTTCGGGTTTGTGCTGGGCATCTCCGCCGTCATCTACGGCGGCTTCGCCATCCGACGCGGCGACGTGGATCAGGGCAAGATGTCCATCATCGGCGGGGCCATCATCGCGGCGGCCCCGGCGGCGGTGTATGCCTTTTACAAAATCTTCGGCTTGGATTCCAACAGCGCGGTTGGCGTGGGCAACTTCTAACAGGCGAGTCCGCATCCAATCATCCATCAAATATGAAAGCCGAACTTCGATTGACCGATACCAACGCCGCTTCCGATTCCAAAGGGCGCACCTGGGGATTGGAAGGCGGTTTGTTCTGGTGGCTCATTGGCGGTATCGGTGCGGGCATCACCCTGTTCTTCGTGCTGCTCGTCGTCGTGGGTTCGTCGCTTCTCGTGTCCTGCCTTGTGGCGCTCGTGCCGGTGGTGGTTTGCCTCGCCTACATCTTCGGATTGCGGCAGGGCAAGCCACCCGGTTACGACCGGGACATTTTTGAATACGCCGTCAACGGCCGCGGCTTCAGCCCCGAAATTCATCGTTCCTGCAACCATCCGCTTTTATGAAATCCGAAAAATCTCATTCCCAATCAAGCCGGCCGTCATCGGACAAACCGCAATTCACCGGCTGCGTTGAACTCATTCCGCCCCTCCCAACATTCATCGAGTTTGTCACCGCCCGCCGTCTTTGGGGAATCCCCCTCCGGCAGTTGGAATTTTTTGTCCTGGGCGGCAACCCCGAATCGGACGGCAAGAAAACGTCGCCACCGGATATGCTCGTTTTGGTTTTTGAAACGCGCCTGGCTTTCCTGTTTGGCTGGCGGTTGGACCAGATGCTCGACCCGCTGATGCAGGGACGCGTCAAGCGCGTCCACGCCGAAAAAT
>DATCBW010000041.1:0-3396 GCA_036511615.1 Verrucomicrobiia bacterium
ATCCGCAGCGTCCCGTCCTCCACTTCCTTGGCCACCAGATCGCCGCCGATGAGCGCGACATAGAGCGGCAGCAGCAACGGCGCGATGGGCGAGAGGACGATGAAGGCCGTGGTCAGCGCCGAGGCATACGAATCCGACACAAAGCCGTTGCTTTCGAGCAGCCGTTTTTGGAGCGAGAAATGGGTTTTATACAGCGCAAAGCTGACGCCGTTCTCCGCCAGCAGCAGCATGACAAAGCCGATGTAAGTCCGCTTCTTGCCAAACAACTTCCAGAGTTCGTTTTTAAGTTGGGCGAGGAACATGGTTAATTTCTGGCGGCGGACGGCTTGATGAGGTTCAAATAAAAATCTTCCACCGTTTGTTCATGCTGCCAGATGCCGTCCACGGCAATGCCCGCAGCCACCAAAGTTTGCGTGACTTCCGCCGTCGAACGACCATCCGCCAGCGTGACGGAGTTTTCTCCTGCGGCGGTGATCAGGCCGCGTTCGCGAAGCAGTTTGACCGCGTTCGCAAAATCATTTGTCTTCAAAGTCACTTTCCCGCGCGCAACTTTTATGTCCGCGACGCTGCCTTCAAAAACTTTTTTCCCCTGCTGCAAAACGGCGATGCGGGTGCAAAGCTGCTCGACTTCGTTCAGCAAATGCGACGAAAGCAGGATGGTCAGGCCGAGTTCGCGCCGCAGCCGGAGAATCGTCTGGCGCATTTCGTGGATGCCTTCGGGGTCGAGGCCGTCGCCCGGCTCGTCGAGGATGAGCAGTTCCGGCCCGGGCAGCAACGCCTGCGCCAGCGCGAGCCGCGTCCGCATTCCGTGCGAATACGTCCGCACTTTGGACTGCTCGCGGCCGGTCAAGCCGACCCATTCAATCACCTCGCGAATCCGCGCGGCGGAAGTTGGCGCGGTGTAGGTGCTCAAAATTTCCAAGTTGCGCCAGCCGCTCAAGTAATCGTAAAAAACCGGCGTTTCAAAAATCGCGCCGACTTTCATCAACGCGGCCTGACGGTTGGCGGCGACGTTGTAGCCGCAAACTTTCACCTCGCCGCCCGTCGGCCAGACCTGGCCGAGCATCATGCCGATGGCCGTGCTTTTGCCAGCGCCATTGTGGCCGAGCAGCCCGAAAATTTCCCCCAGCGACACGGTGAACGAAAGGTCGTCCACCGCCGTGCGGCCGGCAAATTTTTTGATGACGTTGCGCAGTTCGATCATTGGGGGCCGGAGATTTCCAGCAGGTTTTTGATGTGGCCGTCGGCGTAAAGGTAGTTCACGGCCCGGTGCGCGCCGCGTGCCAGATGAAAGGCCTGCTTGTCGAACATCAGTTGAACCTGGTCCGGGTTGAACCGGAACGAGAACATCTGCAGATGATCCGCATCCTCGCCGTTCACGAGGCTGTTCCAGGAGTAGCTGGAGCCGGTGATCTCAAAAATGTGCGTCAAATCCGAAGGGCAACGCAGCACGTTCTTGCCGCCCAATTGCGCCGCGAGAACCTTGTCAATGGTCGGAAAAGTGTTGGTGGCGACCACCGCCGGATCGGGCGCAACATCGCGCAAGACCGGCAGCTTGTTGCTGTTTTCCGACACATAAATTTGCAGCGCAAGCCCGGCCTGATGAAGGTTGCCCAAACAGGCGGTGGCGCGGGCGGATTCCTTCGCCCGCCCCAGCACGGGCAGCAGCAGCGCGGCCAGAATTGCGATGATGACGATCACCACCAGCAGTTCGACCAGCGTGAACGCCTGGCTGATTTTTTCCAGCGAAGAAAGATTCATGGTTGTCGCGGCCCGCGCATCATCCTTCCGCTTTCCATCATTTGCTGCATTTGCTCGAGCAACGGCGCCAGTTCCGCCTTGGTTTGCGCGGAGCTTTGGTTGTAAAAACTTTGCAGTCCCACCTTCATCATCTTCTGCTGAAGTTCCGGGCTTAACGCCATGCCGTTAGGGTCCGGCGATCTGTCAGCGGACTTCATCTGTCTGATGGCGTCGTTCACCGTGCGCTGCTGCCGGTCCGGCGGCAGCGCCTCGAAGGCGGCCAGCATCTGCTTGATGCCGGTGGGCATGGTGGCTTCGAGAAATTTCTCCTTTTCGTCCTCGGTCATTTTTTCAAACCAGGCGTTGCGGTCCAGGCGCAGGCGCTGCCGTTCTTCAAGTGTCAGCGCGTTGAGCATGGCCGCCAGTTTGCGGATGGCCTCCGCGCGTTCGGCGGCGGACAACTGGCTGAAATCCACGGACACCACATAAGCACGGACTTTTTCAGGCGTGACCTTGGCGTTTTTGGCGATTTCGTAGCCGGCCAGCGCGACCACCCAGATCATCACGAGGGCCGCCGCCGCCAAAAGAATCGGACGCTGTCGCTGGCTTAACATGGATATAGTTTAAGTCATCGCCTGCCATTCGCCACGAAAAAGCAAGCCATGAACCATGAACTCTACACCATCACGCGCTGGCCGGTGCGCGCGGCTTCATAGATGGCGGTGGTGATCTTAATGTCGCGCAGTCCCATTTCGCCGGGAACAATGGAATCGCGACCGGTGAGAATGCAGTCCGCGAAATCGTCCATCTGCAACGCCTGCTGGTTCGGCGCGGGAAAATTCAGCGGCCTTTGCTGGTCACGACCCGGCCCACGCGGTAATAGAAGGCGTTGTTTTGAAAATCAATCCAGCCTTTCGCCCCCTCGGCGCGGAATGCGCCGGCATTATGATTGTAGCTGGTCACGGCATCGCAAATGGCACCGTCCGGAAACTCCAGTTTGAAACGCAGGGTTTCCTCGACCTCGGTGAAAAATTCCGGGCGCAACTTCGGTTCCTCGTGCGCCGTGACCGCGACCGGCACCGCTCCCGCCGCCATGCACGCGCCTTGAATGACGTAAATGCCCATGTCCATCAGCGGCCCGCCGCCCGCGAGTTTTTTCTCCACGCGCCAGGCGTGCCGGCCAAAAACAAAACCGTTGTCGCCGGTCATATTCATGAACGCGCCGAAATCTTTTTCCCGCTGCAACCGCATAAACTCCTTCCCATACGGATCGAAGTGCATCCGATAGCCGATGGACAACTTCACCTTTGCTGCCTGACAGGCGGCGATCATCGCGTTGCAGTCGGCGACCGACGTGGCCATTGGTTTTTCGGAGATGACGTGCTTGCCGGCCTTTGCCGCGCGAATCGAAAATTCGGGATGCAGCGCGGGCGGCGTGACGACATATACGATGTCAATGTCCTGGTTGTCCGCAATGCCGTCGAAGTTCTCGTAGTTGTAGAGATTTTTTTCCGGCAGCGAAAACTGCTTCGCCCACCGCGCCAGTTTTTCCGGGTGGCCGCTGACGACGCCGGTGAGCCGGCAGTTTTTGGTCAGTTGCAGTGCCGGGGCAAGCTGTCCCGTCGAGTAACTGCCCAGACCGAGCAAGGCCACGCC
>DATCBW010000042.1:0-5946 GCA_036511615.1 Verrucomicrobiia bacterium
CGATCCGCAGTGCGAGGAACTCGTCAGTGACCGCTTGAGTTGGCGGCGCTTTGTGGGGTTGGGGTTGCAGGACGCCGTGCCGGATGAAACAACACTGGTGCGTTTCCGGCAACGTCTGCGCGAACATGGCTTGCACGAAAAGCTGCTGGCGCTGGTCAACCGGCAACTCCAAGCCAAAGGCTTGATCTTGAAGACCTGCACGCTGGTGGATGCGACGTTGCTGCAAGCCGCGCGACGTGCGCCTGCAAAAGATGACAAGGCCGGTGGCGACGGTGACGCAGGTTACACGGTCAAGCAGGGTCAGCCGCATTATGGTTACAAGGCGCACGTCGCCGTGGATGAAACCCACACATTGATCCGGCAGGTGACATTGACGGCGGCCAACGTGCATGACAGCCGGGAATTTGAGAACGTGGTCAAAGGCGACGAGGAAATGGTGATGGCGGACAAGGCCTATTGGAGTAAAGCCCGCAGCCAGTGGTGTGGTCGCCACAAAGTGGCCAACGGGGTTTTGCGCAAGCCCAGCCGGGGGCAAAAGCTGCGACCGGCCACGGTGCGGGTCAACCGTTTGTTCAGTTCGATCCGGTGCAAGATTGAGAAAGTGTTTGGCTGGTGGAAGCGGAGCGCGGGCTATCGGCGGGTGCGGTATGTGGGACGTGAAGCCAACCGGCTGGAACTGGAGTTCAAGAGTATCTGTTGGAACCTCAAACGGCTGGCCAACTTGAACGCGGCATGAACCCACGGAATCAAAATACCCCTCGGCGGGCTGAAATCGGACAAAACCAGAGCGTTGAGCCGCTCGCAACAAACACGGCCAAGACAATTTTGCCTTTATGAAATGCAACAACATCAAATCAAACAGTCAAAGCCGCGTTTCGCAGAGGTCTCTATTTATATGATTTAATTCCCAACCTGTCAACAGGTTTTGAAATTTTACCGGGATTATGCGCTTCACGTTTAATAATTAGATTCAGGAAACTGCCATGATGGGCTTGATTCTAGTTTGCCACGCGACGGTGTTCTCCCTACGATTGACTGACGTATGGCAAATTTTATCCTTAAAAGATTACAGAAGACGGTAAATCGCGCCCGCGATGCCGGCGTGGACCGCTGCTGCGATTGGGCGGGGCGGCAGGCGGCGGACTTGAAGCCCGCCGCCATTCTGGACGTCGGCTGCGGCGACGGCAGCGCTTTGTTCCGCTATTTCAAACCCGGCTCTTGCGAATTTTACGGCATCGAAGGCTCGCCCGAATGTCAGGCGAAGGCACAGGCGCGCGGCTTCAAGGTCTTCAGTTGCGATTTGAACGGACGCTGGCCGTTTGAAGACAATCAGTTCGATGTGGTATTCAGCAACCAGGTCATTGAGCACGTCCACAATTGCCGGCTGTTCGCGGCGGAGGCGTTCCGCGTGCTCAAACCCGGCGGCACCGCGCTCGTCACGTCGGAAAACCTTTGCAGCCTGTTGAACTGGATGGCGCTCACGCTGGGCTATACGCCGTTCTCTTTGATGCAAACCTGCGGGCGTTACCTCGGCAACCCGCTCGGAATCCATTACCAAGAAACACACAGCGAGGAACTGCCACTGGATCATCCGGCATTTTCAGGCGTTTCCGGCCATGTCCGGGTGCTGACCGTTCGGCAGGCGCGGGAATTGTTTGACCTCGTCGGTTTTCAGACGGAAGCCCATTCCATCGGCATCCTGCCACTGCCCGATTCCTTGAGCCGCGTGTTGGAAGGCGTGGTCAAGCATCGCGGCCATTTTCTGAACATCTGCGCGCGCAAACCCCAGGGAGCTGACGCCAAGCTGTCGTGATTTGAACGCAAATGGCATCTCCCCCTGATAATGTTCCGCGCGTCAGTTTCATTATGCCGACGCTCAACGCCGGAGAGTTGCTCGAAAATGTTCTGGCGTCCATCGCTCGGCAGACCTGTCCCCGCGAACAAATTGAAATCATTCTCGCTGACGCCCATTCCACGGATGAGACGCACGACATCGCAAAAAAATACGGCGCGCTGGTGCTCGACGACGATGGCAAGAACATGGAGGAAGGCAAGCGCCTCGCGTTGCGCCACGCCACCGGCGATTACATCGTCTTCGTGGACGCCGACAACGAAATCACCCACCCCGATTACATCGAACTGGCCGTGAAGGCGCTCGCCGCGAATCCGCAGGCGCTCGGTGTGGAAAGTTATTATCTCCCGTCGCCGAAAATGACTTCGTTCTGCGCCTACCTCACCGCGCGGCTGCACATCAGCGATCCCATTTGCTGGCTGATGAGCGCGAACCCAAAACTGGTCGCGCGCGAGGGCGATGTTGAGCGCTGGACACTGCCGGACGGCTCATTTTCCTATCCGCTCGGCGCGAACGGTTTTGTTTATCGCCGTGCGGATTTGCAGTCGGTCCAGGCAAATGAAAAATTTCAGGACACGCACGTCGCGTTGTTCCTGATGAAAAATGGCAAACGAGAATGGCTGCGGATTCGCGGGCGCGGCGTGCATCATTACTACGTCCAGACGCTCTGGGGTTTTTTGCAAAAACGCCGTCGCGCCACGGTGCATTTTCTGCGCGTGCAGGAAGAGATGCCGGTGAACTGGATGAAGGAAAAGCCGCCGGTGCCGTTGTGGCTGGCGGCGGTTTATTGCGTCACTTTTTTCGGTCCGCTCTGGCACACGCTGCGCGGAATCGTCCGCGACGGTGACATCCGGTGGCTCTGGCATCTGCTGGCAAGTCCGGCGAGCGTCCTTGGCAATGCGTGGGGGGTTTTGACCTACAAACAGCGCGGCAATGATAAAAAACTAATCGCCGAATTGCAGGTGAAGCAGAGTTTAAAAAAGTAAACAGAAACGACCGGTCGTTTCTAATCTGAAATAAAATTTTGTCTCGAAACATTGAAAGATATCCCGCGCAGACGGTATCAATGCTTCCCTGTTGTTCTCGTCCGGCCGATTGCCTGAATCTCCGCTGTGGAAAGCGGACGGTAGTAAACGGGCCATGCTCGTCCATTTATCCGTAAAAACGTCAGAAGGTTTCAATAATTTCTGTCTGTCGCTCCCGTCAAGTGCCATTTGGCGCAAGCCTGCGCAGCAGTCTTGCAGGAGCGCCAGCAATTACGGAGTAGTCTTCAAAAGACTTTGTCACCACGGAGTTCGCTCCAACGATGCAATTTTTCCCCAGCTTTACG
The DNA here is from genome assembly GCA_036511615.1 of Verrucomicrobiia bacterium. Lineage (GTDB taxonomy): Bacteria > Verrucomicrobiota > Verrucomicrobiia > Limisphaerales > UBA11358 > UBA11358. The sequence goes on from DATCBW010000042.1 coordinate 3,183, forward strand.
CCGTGCAAAATAACCGCACCGCAGCCAATGAAGCAGTCATCGCCAATCGTAATTGGCTCACCTTTGGTAATGCCGCTACTTACCGGATGAATATCCCAACCGACAATATGATCAAAATCCAGAACCGCAACCCGGAAACCTATCAGGCAATCATTTCCAATTCGTATGTTATTGTTGCACGATATGGCAAAGTCATCTCCAACAGCCGTGCCACGACCGATGATGATTTGTGCCGAACGATTTGCTATGGGGATGTAAAACCAGCCGTTTGAACCAAGTTTTACACCTTCTCCGAGCGCAATCTGGCGCAGGTTCATGAGCGGCCACCGGATTCTCCTGCCGACACGCACATTCCTACCGGGCGAGAGACCCAAAAAACGGTGCGGTGCAAGCCGGAGGCTGGTTGCGAACGTGTCCGTTTCTGAATGCAGCGTGCGCAAAAATGATATGCTGATTTTCTTCAATTGATTCCTTAAGCTAAACGATGCCGGATAATTTGAGTCAAAACCCTCCCGTCCCTCAAACAAAATCAACTTCTTCTCCAGTAATATTCGTGGGAATCCGTCTGTAGGATGGAATCATTGATTTTATGTTTTGCACGGTAATCGGTGATGGCTTTGCGGCATGCTTCAACCGCTCCATAATCATCGATGATCAAAAAACCTCCTTTGGACAATTTGGGATACAAGCTTGAAATGGCGTCCATGGTGGATTCATACATATCACCGTCCAATCGGAGTATGGCCAGTTTGTCAATGGGAGCCTTCGGGAGCGTGTCCCTGAACCAGCCCTCTAAAAAACAAACTTGATCATCCAGCAAATTGTATTTTGAAAAGTGTTCTTTTACTTTTTCAAGTGAAACTGCCAGATATTCTGGCTCATGCCAATCTGCACCTTTATCAGCGGGATATTTCTCCGCATCAGGGGGCGGAAGTCCCTTGAATGAGTCAGCCACCCAGACTTTGCGGTTATCAACAGCATGAGCCATGAGAATTGCCCTCATAAAAATTGAAGCGCCTCCCCGCCAGACACCGGTTTCTATAAAATCACCGGGAACCCCTTCGCGCAGCACGGTTTCAGCGCACCTTTTGAGATTATCCAAACGCTTGATTCCAATCATTGTATGCGCAAATTCCGGCCAGATTTTTCCTTCTTCCCGGCTTTTAATATCCACAGGTTCATCTAACACTAGGCGAAGTTTGAATGGCTTTAGCAAGTTGAGAGCAGTAGTTGCAAAAATTCGCGTAATATTTTTGGGAGATCGCCTCGGATCAATCGGACGCGTTGTTTCGTCCCACAATGCATGGGAAACCGTCATTTTCACCATGTAGAGGTATTGTTCACGAAGGGCCTCATCGTCGGTAGTTGGTGTGTTTTGTCCGATAGCAGTTTCATTCATAGCCGGGTGACTTCGGTTGTTTTATAGTTTCGCTTAAAACTAAATAGGAACATTTGCAGGCAACATAATGAATCAAATTGCTTTTCGGCGTCAATGGAAAATCCCGGGTTGCGAAGCAAAAAGCGTCAGCATGAACGACCTGTGATGCCTGTCATTATTGCGCTCCAGATGGCCTTGGCGCGCGCGTTCCAGTCCCATTCCAAACCGGCGGCGTAGGCTTCTTTGCTCAATTCCGCGTAAAGCTTCTCATCCGTGAGCAGGCGATAAATGCAACCGGCCAGACCTTGAAAATCCCCCGGCGGCGCTTTCAACCAGCCGCGCGGATAATAAACCCGAAGCGGCGGCAAATCAAATGAAACCCCCGGCAGCCCGCAGGCCAGCGCCTCCGCCGACGCCATGCCGCCGACCTCGAACACCGCCGGATAAACAACGACGCGCGCGGACTTGATGATTTTATATTTCTCCACGCCGTCGCGGAAGCCGAAAAATTCAACGTTCCCGGTGATGCCAAGTTTTTCCGCCTTGGTCTTGCACTGCGCGTCGAGCGGGCCGGAACCGATCATGGCGAGACGGGCATCCGGCTTTTTTTGAGTCAAAATTTTCCAGACATCCATCAACTCCAGCGGCCCTTTTTGCGGATGCAGGCGGCTGATGAAAACGGCGTCAAAGATTTTTGTCTCCGGCTCCGGCACGCCTTGCGGAATGGTTAAATCCACTCCCCCGAGCACGGCGAAAACGGATTCTGGAGAGCGCCCGTCGGCGATCATCAGATCGCGATCTTGCGGCACGGTGGTCAAAATCATCTCCGCTTCGCGGAGCGTCCGCCGGTAGATTTGCTGTTGAAACGGGCGATAGGTGGTGAACATCAATCCCGGACCCGGCTGGCCGGAGAACCATTTCGGCGCGAAAAAATAAAGTCCCACAACGAGCGGGGCATCAGGATACCTTTTCTTGAGCCGCATTGCCGGGATGCAGCTTGGATGAAATTCCGACGCGGCCATGATGAGATGTTTTTCGTCCGGCAAGAATTTGATTTTGGCCACGCCCCGGATGCCCTTGACCATTTGCATGAACCACCAAAACGGACGGCCAAATTTTTTCAAATGATCCGCCGGCCAGGTGACGTGCTCAACGCCTTTCAGTTCATACCAATCGCAGAGGCCTTTTGCGCCTTCGTTGCCATAAACGGTGATCTTGTGTTCCCGGCTCCAACGGCGGATGCACTCGACCATGATGCGGTCACCGCCGCTTAAGGAAATCGGCGGCGGCACGGTCGTATTGGCGATCCAGTGGATGTGCATTAAGCGTTCAGCTTTTTCGTCGCCCGGATGATTCCACGCCGCAAATATGGCGGCTTCACGTCGT
>DATCBW010000043.1:0-6037 GCA_036511615.1 Verrucomicrobiia bacterium
CACTTCCAATCCGGTCAGCAGCCGGATGTCGTCAACCACGCGGGCGTTGCCGGGTTCGGCGGTGGCAAGATGCAGGATGCCGTCCTCGATTTTCAGCGGGAGGACGCGGTGACGCTTCACAAAGTCGGCGGGCAATGCGCGGAGCGCATCCGGGGTGGCGCTGAATTTCGACGCGGCAACAGACAGGTCTGTCACCGGTTCCAGCTCCTGAATTTTTGCTGAAAAATCTGTTTCCATACATTTGCCGGGTTTGTTCATTAACAGCCTGAACAAACCGGCTGCGCGGCCGGCCTAAATCCTGCCTGCGTCCGGCCTGCATTGCCTTGCCGGACATCAGCCGTGCTGCTTGCGAATATACACAGCCCAAAGACGAATTTTTCGCCGTTTTTGAGAAGTTGTTGCACATTAAACAACCAAACCGGAGAAAAGTTCGAGAAAAAATGATTTATTTTTTTGCCACGACGCTGGAGCGAAAGCGGCTCAAAGCTGTCGGGAATTCCACCGAACTTGGCCGAGGGGCTGTGATGAGAATCGTGGTGGCTGTTGCTCTATAGCCTGCTGACACCGGTTTCACCTTAAACATGAATCCGTGACGATCCGTTCAAACCGTTGCCGGATTGCCCCGTCAAATTATCACGTCGGCAGGAATAAAATGAAGCCAGTTGTCTAAATTATTCTCGACACGGTTTGGAAATGGGCGTATTCAGCCAACTGTTGGGAATATGAATAAACACAGTGTCGCAACAAATCTCCTGCAAACATTCTCGCGTCGCCTGCGTCGCCGGTTGCGGCATGAAACTTTGACCTGATGAATCATAAAATGAAAAGACCAACATCATTGATTTTGTCCGGCGGCACGCGGTTTGTAATCTGGATGATTTTGGCGCTGACGCTGCCGGCAGTTTGCCGGGCGGAACTGCAACGGGATGATGCCAAGGAATCGTTGCGCGGTTTGAAGGGGCTGCAGGTTGTCAGCCGGTTCGTGGACGTGCAGCCGGACGGCTTGACGACCAATGGCATTGAGGACTTGGTAAAAATCAAGCTGCACGCCGCCGGAATTCCGCTGGATGCCCAGCCTGAAAATACAAACGGCAACGCCAGCCTCTCCATCACCATCAGCACGGTGAAAGACACGCAGCACGACCTGTATCTGTTCACGGTGGAACTGGCGGTCATTCAAGACGTGCAGTTGACCCGGCAGGCGCAGACCGCGCCGTTGTCCGCGCAGACCTGGACGAAAACCATCCAGGGTCTCACCACGCCGGACCGCACGGATGTCATTGAGCAGGCGTTGAAGCAATGTGTGGATCAGTTTGTCACGAGTTTTCAGTCAGTAAATGCGCGGCATAAGCTTGCGCCTCCGCAGACGCTTAAAACAGCTCCGCTCCGCTGAAGAATCTTGCAGGGGACGTTGCGCTTGAACGCGTCAAATTAGAACGTGTCAGATTATTATCCCTTGAAACTGGAAGCGCGTGCAGGCAATTTTCGGAACAATGAAATTTTTCCCCGTTTCACTGATGTTGCTCGGTTTGGCATTATGCGCGACGCCGGTGAAGGCAGTTTCCATCAACGGTCAGAATTATGTTTCGCTGACCGACTGGGCGCGTGCCAACGGGCTGCGCGTCCAAACGTTCGATCGTGGTGACAAGATTGCTTTGACGGACAGCAACACGCGGCTGGTGTTTGACGTGGATTCGCCCGACGCGGAAATCAACGGCGTGAACGTGCGGCTTTCGTTTCCGGTGGCGAGCCAGAAAAATGTTCCGCTCATTGCGCAACTGGACATTGACAAGGCGCTTCGTCCGCTGCTGTATCCGCAAAGAACTGCTGCTGGAAGAATCAAGACCATCTGCCTCGATCCCGGTCACGGCGGCAAGGACACAGGCAACCGCGTCGGCGGAATCATCTGGCACAATGAAAAAACCTACACTCTGTCGCTGGCTTTGGAACTGCGAAGCCAGCTTAAGAACGCGGGCTTCAATGTCATTCTTACCCGCAGCAAGGACGCCAATGTGGATCTGCCGGCGCGTCCGGCGATTGCAAACAGGACTGGCGCGGATTTGTTTGTGAGTTTGCATTTCAACGCGACGACCAATAGCCCGGATGAGGTTCAAGGGCCAGAAACGTATTGCATCACGCCCGTCGGCGCGGCGTCGTCAAATGCCCGAGGCGAAGGCAGCAATCACGGGGCGACGCCGGCAAACCGGTTTGAGCAAAGCAGCCTGCTGCTGGCGTATCAAGTGCAGAAGTCCCTCGTGAAAAACCTCGGCCTGGTGGATCGCAGCGTGCGCCGGGCGCGATTTGCGGTGCTGCGCGACGCGGCGATGCCGGCGATTCTCGTTGAAGGCGGCTATATGACCCATCCGGTCGATGGCAAAAAGATTTTTTCAGCCGCCTATCGCAAGCAGATGGCGGCGGCAATTGTTAAAGGAATTCTGGCTTATCAAAAGCTGGTCGAACCGCCGGTCAAGACTCCAACCACGAAGAAGAAATAATGAGCATCATCACCAAAACGGGCGATCACGGAACGACGGCATTGATGTTTGGCCGGCGGGTGCCGAAAAATCATCTCCGCGTGGAGGCTTACGGCACGGTGGACGAATTGACGGCCGCGCTCGGCCTGGCGCGGGCGACGGCGGAACACGATTTCGTGCGGAATCATCTGCTCGCCGTCCAGCAGGATTTGATTGTTTTGATGGGCGAACTGTGTGTGCAGCCGGAGGATTTGAACCGTTATGTCGAGGGCGGCTATCTTCTCGTCACGGCGGACATGACGGCGAAACTGGACGTGGTCGCCGCAGAAATCGAAGCGCAAAAGATCAGTTTCAAAGGCTGGGCTTTGCCGGGCGGATCGAAGAACGGCGCCGCGCTGGACCTGGCGCGCACGATTTGCCGCCGCGCCGAAAGGCGCGTGTGCGAGCTGAAATTCACCGGCGAAGTGCGGAACGCGGAAATTCAAATTTACCTGAACCGCTTGTCCGACTTGCTCTGGCTGCTGGCGCGCTGGGTGGAAATGCGTTGACGAATCTGGTGAATCCCGTCGCCGGACGCTGCGCCCGGCAACGGCGACAGAGCGCAGCTCAAAAAGCAGGGAGTTAATGAAAGACCCGCAGACCAAATGAACAAAGCCACCGCGCTGCGGCGTTTCCGTCCGGCAGCACGGAACGAACGTGACAAAAGCCCCGTATTTTCCGCCGCCGGCAATCAAGGGTGGGTTAAACGGAAATAGTTGCATTGCCTGGAAGCTGTTTAGCCGCGAAGGAATAAAAAGGCGAAAAGAAAAAAGCGGCTGCGGTTCCCCGAAGCGGCCTTGCTAACATTCCCAAAATTGTTTGCGCCGACGCAGGAAGGCTGTTCAATGTTTGAAATTGCCCTCACCGCAGAAAAAACCTCCGCACAATCTCGCGTGGCGTGGCGATGACCGGCGCGGTCAAATCGAATTTTTGCAATTCAATCGTCAGGCGTTCAAAATCCACTCCGCGCAAATGTTCGTCGCCCGACAAAAGCAGCCGCGCACCCATCAGCGCGGCTTCCACTACCAGTTGCGAGTCATTCACCTCCGGGGCGGGGATCAATCCGGCGGCACGCAGCGCTTCCGCGACGCGTTCCACGATGCCGTGGCCGACCGGCAGGAGGTTGACCGGCACAATGCCCGCCTGTCTTGCGGCGGCAATCGCCTTCAAGGCCAGATTCCGGTCCTCCGCCGTGTCACCCAGTCGGGCAATGTGGATTAACTCCAATTTTGCGGTCGGCGTAATGACGATCCGGGGAGAACCCAGCCGCTGGCGGAGCGTCGCCAGCGCGTCCTTGACGGCTTCGGACTCCGCGCCCAAATCCATCAGGACATTGGCATCAACGGCGACGAGCGGGCTGGACGGCGGGGCTGGCATAATACACTTTCATAAATTCGTCATTGAGCTTTTCACGCTCGCCGTCGGACAACCCGTTGCAACGCGCGCGATACTTTGCGCCGAGCAAGGTGCCGGGCGACGCTTTTTCAACCGATGCTTTCTTCCGCTTCATGCCTTTTACCTTAACAGCGACCGGCGAAGTTTCAAATGCAAAAAATGACCCGTATGGAGTGACGCGTCCTGCCTTGCAAAAATGAAAAGCGGAAAGAAAAAAGCCGCTCCGGTTTCCCAGAGCGGCTTTGTTATCATCCCCAAATTTATTTTCTGCGCCACGGCGGAAGAATTGTTTATGGCGTCACCGTGCGCGCCAGCCGGTAATAGCGCGTGGCGTTTGGCGCGGAATCAGTCAGCGTCGCCGTCACCGCGCTGCCTGTGCCGTTGGTGGAGGTGAGCGTGTTCCACTGGTTCGATGAAATCAGTGAACTGCAATATTGAATCGTATAAGTATATCCCGGCACGGTCGTGAAACTGATTTGAAAACCTTGCGCGGTCATGCTTTCAGCCAGGATGTCGGGTTTGGGAACCCAATTCTCCGAGGGCATCGCCAAAGGCTCTGGGTTGCCGTCAGGGTCGGCAGTGTTGGGATATGACGCCCATTGTGACTGCGGCTGGCTGTTGTCCACGATGGCTTGCCGGATTTTATAGACGCCTTCCGCATTGGTCGCCCGTCCATTGGCCGCGATGTAAAGAGCGACGAGGCCGGCGGCGTGAGGTGAGGCCATGCTTGTTCCGGTCATGATGGCATAGTCACCGCCTTTGTAGGTGGAGAGAATGTTCACGCCGGGAGCCGCCACATCCATGGCGAATCCGGGCGACAAGACAAGGCTGGGGTCGTGCCTTATCAAACTGAAATTGGAGAACGACCAGATTGTATCGAATCCCGGATTAGGCGAACTGCCAGCAACGAGCGGGGCGTTAGTATTCAATTGAGTGGGATTGGGATCCATGGCGGAAACCGTCATCACCTCTGCCAATGCCGCCGGAAGATTGTCATCTTCATTTCCCCAGACCAAATCACCTGAAATATCGCCGCCGGCGTTTCCTGCCGCAGCAACAAACACCACTCCTTGATTTACAATATTGGTTACAGCCTGATGTATGGCTACCGAATAGGAATCCGCGACTATCGTGATGCTCGCATTGACGACTGAAATCTGGTCGGCATGTAATGAGATGTAGTCCATGCCTGCCAATACATTCGCAACCGCATGTTGCGTGGGGCCGACGACTTCTACAGACCACACTCGGATTCCCGGAGCCACGCCGACCACGCCAAATTGATTATCCAAAGCGCCAACCGTTCCTGCGACGTGCGTGCCATGGCCGTTCCAATCACTGCCGTTGGTTGAACCATCCGCAAAACTCGCCGAGCCGGGCAGATAAACATTCAAGTCGGGATGATCCAACTGAACGCCGGTATCGAGCACGGCGACGTCCACATTGATCCGATTGTCCTGCCCATTGATATGGGTGATGGGAAAATTCGTGAGGCCCATTCTCAAGATTCCGCTGGGAACAATTTGATTCGTAAGCTGGCCCGCCAGAATAACCGTGGTGGCATCCAGAACCACGTCGCCGTCCGGTTCCACCGCCAGCACGCGCGAATCGTGCCTCAACTTTTCCACGGTGGCCGCGTCCAGATTCGCCGCGAATCCGTTGAGCGCATAGCGGAAAATATGATGACGCTGGACACCGAAAGCTCTGGCGCAACCATCCTGATCCGCCTCGCGCCGCAGCGTCACGATGTAGGAAGGGTTGGCCGGAGCAATTGCATTGGCCGAAACGCCATTGGTTGCAGCCGACGCCGAAACACCGCAGAGAGTCGTCAGTATCAGAATCAATTGAAGCCAATCCCTTTTCACAAAGAGGCCAGTGTCGCTCATAAGTTCAACTAGAAAAAAAGCGTAAAAAAGCAAAAACTATTGCCCCCTCACACACCGAAAGCCAACGTAGCTGAGGGCGAGGTGCGGGTTGATGTTGGGGCGATAGGCGCACCGCGCGTAGGAGGCGAGGACGTACCAAACGCCGCCGCGCAAAACACGGTAGCTCACAGATGCAGGGCCTGTTGGATTAGTAGTAGTGGGTTGACCATACGGCGTCCCATACCAATCCCCACACCACTCAAA
>DATCBW010000044.1:0-2614 GCA_036511615.1 Verrucomicrobiia bacterium
ATACGAAAAACAAAACAAAAACGGAAATGAACGAAAAGAGCGCCCCCCAAAAATACTTGAGCCAGTCGTTTTTCAGACGGCCTTTTTCAATCAGCGCCTTCAGATAAAGGCCGTTCCAGGCGGCACAAGAGCCAAGCCCCACCAGATGGAAAATGGTTCTTTCCGTGAACGTCATGGCGTTCAGCGCCGGTATGTTTGCCTTTTGCATGAAATAGAGGACGACGACGTAAATGATGCTGTTGCAGAAAAACAGGTCGCGCCCCAGTCGCGGCAATACCAGCGCAATGACCACTTCAATCGCCGGTGCGCTCAACAGCAGACTTTGATGGATGGTCGCGCACCAGCCAAAGCATAACATCGCAATATACAGATAGCGTTTTTGCTGCGGCGCATACGCCCAGCGCATCAGGCACAGGATGACGGCGATCAACCACGGCACGCCGAACAGCGAGATGCGGTTGATGACCACCGATTCGCCCCACATATAAGAACCCAGCCCCAGCAACAATCCCGAAACCGCGCCCGACACGATGCAGATGGCATTCTCCCAGCGGCGCGCAACACCCTTCAAATCTTCAAGGCCTTCAATGAGCATGCTGCTCCCGCGCGAAACCATCAGTGCCACCATGCCGCAGCCCATCGCCGCCGCGAACGATTCGCCCACCTCCACGCGCCACGCCACGTTGCCGAACGGCAGGAGCGTCCACAGCCACGAATAAATCGCCCAGAACGGATAGCCCGGCGGATGCGGAATGCCCGCGTAAAACGAACCCGTGCAAAGCTCGCCGGAATCTTCGAGCGTGAGTTCCGGCGCGAGCGTCCACAGATAAACCGCCCAGATCACGCCGAAGGTGATCAGCAGCGCGAACCAGTCAATCTTGCGGAACAGCGGCGGGACTTTTACCGGCGCGACCGGCGCGGGCGCGGGTTTGGCGGCTTCCTTCGGTTTGCTGGCGGCGGAACCTTTGCCATTGTTCTTCTTTGGATTTTCCATTTGCGGTTCAGTAACTCGAATTGGTCGTCGGCGTAAAACCCATACTAGACTTGAAACCGGTATGGTTTGTCCAATCAAAAGTGACGGTGGCCAGATGATTCTCCGATTCCTGCGCGCTGTCGCTGAAGCCGGCCGCCCGGTTGTCATTGCTCAAAACCAGCGCCATCACCGGCTTCGATTCGCGCAACGGGCCGCCGACGTTGAAATGAATCATCAGCATCGCAAACATCAGGCACGCCATCGCCGGGGCCAGCCGGTGCCAGTGCCAGGCCGGGGCCGGCTGTTCCGCCGCGCTGAAAATCCGCCGTTTAAGTCCCGGCGACGGACGGCGCGGACGCCAGCCATGCAATCGTGTCTCGTTCATCTCTTTCATAAAATGCTCCTTCCAGTTTCAATTTCATTTTCTGCAAACCGTAGCGGTAGCGGCCGGCGGCGGTGTTCGCGGAAATTTCCAGCAGCCCGCCGATCTCCTCGAACGTGCAGCCGTGCCAGATTTTCAGCACGATGACTTCGCGCTGCTCCACCGGCAGTTCCGCCAGGCATTTCATCGCCGCGCTTTCTTCGGGCGTTTCTCCCGGCGATTTCTCGAACCAGCGCAACGATTCCCAGTCCCGCGTCAGCCGCCGCCAGAGCGAGCGCCGGTGGTTCAGCGCCTGGTTCCGAAACGTCCGCACGCAGTAATGCCTCGGCTTGGACGGCGCAAAAGGCATCTGCATCAGCGCCAGGAACGTTTCCTGGAGCACGTCCTCCGCCTCGCCGTGTCCCAGCCCCAGCGCGCGGCCATAAAGAATCAGCTCCGCCGCCTTCGCGTCGTAGAGCGCCTCGCACCAATGTTGTTCCGGGCTGCCGTTCACAGTTTCACCTCATAGACACCACAACCGCCGGATTTGTATAAAAAATGTTTTCCTGGTCAAAAATGCCGGTTTTTGCCCGGTATTTTACGGGTTTCCTTTACAATTGACGCTGCCGGCCTTTACGGGTAGCCTCTCCAAACCGTTCGGCGCATGAAGCGTTGGCGGCAAACTTTTTATGTCTGAAGGATATTGCGTCAAGTGCAAGGCCAAGAAGCCCATCGCCGATGGCGTCGAGGAAACCATGAAAAACGGCCGCAGAGCCATCAAGGGCAAATGTCCCACCTGCGGCACGGTCATGTTCAAGATTCTGGGCAAAGCCGCAACCGCGCCTGCGCCGGCACCTGCCCCCGCGCCAACCATTCCGCCGCCGCAAGTTTGACCTTATGCCACAGCTCGCCTACGTCGTCATCACCCCTTACTCGCTTTACAAATCGCGCACCGGCGGCATTTTGAGCCGCCTCATCACCCGCACCGGACTGGATCTTGTGGATATGCGGATGTTCGCTCCCAGTGCCGAACTTGCCAGGGACTACGCCGATACCATTGTCTCCGCCCACGACACGCAGGACCGGAAAATTCAGGAACTGCTCAAGGACTACGTCCTGCAAAACCTTTCGCCCGACCCGAAAACCGGCCTGCGCCGCCGCGTGATAATGCTGCTGTTTCAAGGCGACGAAGCCGTGCGCAAAGTCCGTTCAGTCGTCGGCAATTTAAGTCCCGACCGCCGTGGTGGCGAGACCATCAGCGACACTTACAGCGATCTCAT
>DATCBW010000045.1:0-10056 GCA_036511615.1 Verrucomicrobiia bacterium
ATCAGCGGCACGCCTGCCAGCCGTCCGGCCATGCCCAGCAGCCAGCCGTCGCGCGAACTGTGCGTGTTGAGAATTTCAATCCGTTCCCGTTTGAGCCACCGGGCCAGTTGCAGCACGTTCAGAGGCAGGCGCAGTTTGGAAAAATTCACCGGCCTGACGGCAATGTCCGTCTGCCGGGCGCGCGGGATGATCTGGCTGTCCGGGGCCGCCAACAGCCACACCCGGCTGCCACGCCGCTGAAAGCCGGCCAGTTCCGCCAGCACCCGATGTTCCTGGCCGCCCCAGCCGTTGGAACTCTCGGAATGGACGATGCGCCAGCCGCGTTGCGTTGCAATCATGTCCCCTTGTTTTAGCAGCAGAATCCATAGCTTCAATAAAAAAACCCCCGCGACAGTTGATTTGCGTTGCTGTCTGATGTAATTGATAGGGTCTTGAGGAACCGGTTCGCGGAAAAGCCGGTTTTCATCCATGAAAGATTTTGTCGCTTGGAATTTTAGCCGGGCCGGACGCCGCATGAGCCGCGCGGACGCCTATTTTGTGTCCTTCCCGAAAAGCGGACGCACGTGGGTCCGGGTTTTTTATCACGCCTACCTCGCAAAGCTTTCGGGCCGGGAATTTTCTTTGGACGCGGACGCTTTTCCCGAACATCCGCGGTTGTTTTTCACGCATGACCGCTGGGAACATCAGCGGTTGCCGGGCCGGTGGAATTTTATCCGCGGCCGGCATCTCATTCCGCCGAAGGAACGCCTCAACAAGAAAATCATCCTGATGGCCCGCGATCCGCGCGACGTGATTGTGTCGCTCTATTTTCACCTGTCGAAACGCCCCCATGACTTCCGTTGGACACCCCAGCCCATGAATGAAATGTTGCGCGACCCGGCCTTTGGCATCGGGCACATCATTGAACTGATGAACGGCTGGCTCGCGGAATGGCACGGACGGCCGAATTTCAAACTGCTCCGTTACAGAGATTGCAAGGCCGATGCCGCCGGCGAGTTTGGCAAGCTTCTGGAATTTCTGGGCCTCTCGCCGGTGAATGACGCGGCCCTGGCGTATGCGCTGGAATTTTCAAGCTTTGAAAATATGCAGGCGCGGGAGGCTTCGGGAACATTTCGGGAGGACGTGCTTTCTGCCGGCAACCCCGAGGATGCGGAATCTTTCAAGACACGCCGGGGCAAGGTCGGCGGATTTATTGATTACTTCAGCCCGGAAGATCTGGCGTTCACCCGCGAGGCAATGAAAAAGCTGGACTCGCGATTCGGCTTTGCGGCATAAACCTGCGGCAACCCTCGGTCCATGCGAATCCTGCTCATAAAACTCAAGCATCACGGCGATGCCCTGCTGCTGACGCCCACGATTGCGGCCTTGCGCGGAAAGCATCCGGCGGCGGAAATCTGCGTCGTCGTCCGCAGCGGCAGCGAGGGAATTCTGGCCGGCTGTCCGGCCATTGACCGGCTGCTGACGTCCGCCGTTCCCGAAAAATCCAAACGCCAGCCGTTTGACTGGCTGAATGATTTCAAACTGCTTCGCGAACTGCGCCGCCGGCATTTTGATTACGCCTTTGAGCTGACGAACGGCGACCGGGGCCGGCTGCTCACCGCCTGGAGCGGCGCGCGGTTTCGCTGCGCGAACGACGGCGTGTATCGCGTGCCGGTTTTCTGGCGTCCGTGGTTCAACCGGCTTTCAAGCCACGACTGGAGAAATGAACATCAGGTCGAGGCGAATTTTCATCTGGTCAATGAGTTTCTTCCGCTGGACGTCAGCGAACCGCCGCCGCTGGTTTTTGATCGCACCCGCGCCAAGCCTTGCGATCTCGGCGTAAAGCTGGCGCACTACATTGTCATTCATCCCGCCACGCGCTGGCAGCGAAAGCGCTGGCCGCTGGAAAAATGGATTCAATGCGGGCGCGAATTGTTGAAGCTGTCGCCGCAACTGGTCATCAGCGTCGGACCAAACGATGACGAAGTTCAACTGGGCGACGCGCTCGCCGGCGCGCTCGGCCCGCAAGCGGTCAGCACGCGCGGGCGGCTTTCCTGGGCGCAACTGGCGGGACTGCTTTACGGCGCAAAATTATTTGTCGGCGTGGACACGGCTGCGATGCACCTCGCCGCCGCGTGCCAATGTCCCATCGTGGCCTTGTTCCCTTCGTCGGTGGCGAAGCATTGGCGGCCGTGGCGCGTCCGGCATGAACTGGTTGGAACAATTTTGGAGCCGGGAGAAAAGCCCCTCGCTGATGCCATGACGCGCATCCAGCCTGAAGAAGTGCTGGCTGCCTGCCACAAAATGCTCCCGAATGAAATTGTTTCTCCGGGCAAAAAACTTTAGCTTCAATTTCAACCGTTGAAAAATTCCACGAAACATATTGTGCGCGGTCTGGCTTATCGCGTCCGCTACTTCGGCAGGAAAATTTCAATTGGACCGAGGACGAAAATTTCCCGGCGCAGTTCGCTGAAAATCTGCGGCGGCGGCAGCATTACCATTGGCCGCTATGGCCGCATCATGGATTACTCGCTGCTGATGAGCTATGGCGGCGACATTGAGATTGGAGACGATTGCAGCATCAATCCGTTTTGCGTCCTTTACGGACACGGCGGATTGAAAATCGGCGACGGCGTCAGAATCGCGGCGCACACAGTGATCATCCCGGCCAACCATTCCTTTGCGGACGTGAACATTCCCATCTGGCGTCAGGCCGAAACCCGCAGCGGAATAATTATCGCAGATGATGTCTGGATTGGAGCCGGTTGCAAAATTCTTGACGGAGTGCAAATCGGGCGCGGCTGTGTCATCGGTGCCGGGGCCGTGGTCACTTCAAGCCTGCCGGATTTTTCCATCGCCGTGGGCATTCCGGCCCGCGTCGTCGGCAACCGGAAAAATCCTCCCCAAACCTGACGCGCCAACAGGTTCAAGCTTTTCGCAAGACGATCGTGTAGCCGTTGGTGTAGCTCTTTTCAATGTCCGTCAAATCCAGCCAGTAACAGAGCGGCCGGACAATGAACGCGCATAAGGGATAAAACACCAGCCACGGAATCAGCAGAAAGACATTCATCAGCAAACAGAACGCGATGCTTTGCCCGCGTTTGCGGGCGCGCGTCGGATCGTATTGCTTCAGCCACTGCGCGAAAATGTCCCGCGACCGTTTTCCCAGCGCCCAGAATGCGCCGCCTTTTTTTTCGCAGCGGACAATTTCAAACCCGGTTTTTCGCGCCAGTTCAAAAACACCATAGTGCGTGAAATGAAAATAATGCCACGGCTGCCCGTGCAACGGCGCGTTCAACGGCAGCGACAGCCACAAAACTCCGCCTGGCTTGAGCACGCGATTCAATTCCTTCAGCACTGCGAACGGGTCTGGCACATGTTCGAGAACCTGCGTGTTGACAATGACGTCGTAGGCGTTGTCGGGCTTGGGAATTGAATCCAGAAAACATTCGAAATCGTGCTTCTGTTTGTAAAATCCTCCCGGCATGTCGCAAGACTCGTAGCGCTGATTGCGAAAAATTTCCGCGAACTTGCGTTGTCCCGCGCCGGCGTCCAGCACCAGCGCGCCCGCCGGCAACTGTGCGGCTTCCTCTTTGACAAAAGCATGAACGCGCGTCTTTTCCGGCTGGAGAAGACCCGACCAGCCCGGCCACCAGCCCAGCCAGCCGTTGCGCGGATTTAATTTGACCGGAAATGGCGGCGGCGAACTCATGGTTTCACAATCGCCAGATGGATTTCCATGCCGCTGGGCCGGAAAATGAACGCCCAGCGTTTTTCATATTTGCGCGGCGAAAGCCGGCAGAGCAGCCGTCCTATTTGCGACATGGGATTGCCGCCGAAATGGAGTTTTCGTTCCACGACGCGGAATTCGGCCTGGGAATAATGCCCGACGTGCCGGCTGCCTTTGCTGAAATAATCAAACGATTCGAGGGAAAAATGATGAACGTGCGTCGGGTCTTCCCACGATTCCAGTCCGGCAAAATGTGGCGTCTTGATGTGAACCGGCGCGCCGTCTCGTCCGATGCGATGAATTTCCTCCATCGTCGCCACCACGTTCGGCAAATGCTCCATCACATTGTAGGCGAAAATTTCATCGAAGGAACTGGCCTCCAGCGGCCACGGAAATTTGGTCAGATCACAGACGATGTCGGCGTCCGTCGAGCCGATCCAGTCCAGGCCGACGGCACCGGCGACTTTGTATTTGCCGCAGCCGATGTCCAGTTTCTTCGCGCTCATGTTTGCGAATGATAGTAATGTCCGCCGGTTCTTTGCATCAACAAAACGCAAGCCGTGTCGCAGCCAGCCGTCAGTGTCCGGGTGCAACTGGACATTGTTCTTATTTCCCGGCCCGTAGCGCAGATTTGTAATCTGCTGTATCGCCGAATTGCATTCGGCAGCGCGCCGCCAAGTCCCAAGTTTATTGGATCGCCGACGCCTGGCGGATTACCAATCTGCGCTATCATTGCTGACCGCAAGAACAGTGTCCAGATGCACCATCAGTGTCCGACATTGACGATTCCTTCCTGACGCAATTTTTCCACCACGGCGTCGGCGATGATTTCGTGGCCGGCCGGGTGCAAATGGGTGCCGTCGGTGAACAGCGGCGCGAAGTTCGTGTGCTGCAATATTTCTTTCATGGACAAAAAATAAACGCCATCGCCGAGCAGCGGACGGACCAATTCATCCAACCCGCGATCATCGAGATAAAAACCGCCGTGGCCGTCGTCATGCAGTCGGGATTCGGTCAGCAACAAAATCGGAACGCCGTGCTGGCGGGCCAGGGCGACGCTTTCGGCGGTGTATTTTTGGACGCGCGCATCCCATTCGCGGCGCGTGGCGGGATTTGCACCAGCGAGCGCCTTGTTGGCGGTGTCGTTGACCGAGTTGAGCACCCGGACTTCAGCGGGAACCAGTTTCCAGAAAATCTGTTCCGTGGTGACTTCGTAAAGCCGGCGGATGAAAAAACTTTTCATCAGCCAGTTCCGTGGCTGCCAGCCTTTGAACGCCTCGGCGCGTTTGAATTCGCGCTCGTCTTCAAACTCATCGCCGTTGTCCACGTGAAGAATCACCAGACTGGGCTGATAATCCAAGGCTTTGCGCAAAATGATTTCACTGCGCGCCGCGCCATTGCCGCCGATGGCGAGATTGAAACTCTCCGCCTTGACGCCCAAGGCGCGCAGTTTGTCACCGATCTGCGCCGGATAAGCCGTCGCCAAGCTGGAACCACGCGGCACGGAATCGCCGATCACCATCACCCGAAAAACGCTGGGCGGACGCACCTTGGAAAAAGTCTGCGGCCAGAACCGGCGTCCGCCAGCCCGGATCAAGTTGACGGAGCCGTCGGCGTTTTCCACAAAACCGGCGGTGGGATTGTAACCGTATTCAAATCGCCCCTGCATATCCGCTTTGTAAAAAACGCGCACCACGAGTTCGCCGCCCATCAACACTGTCAGCAGCATCACAAAAGCGGGTGAAAGCCAGGTTTTCATCAGAATTGAAAATAAATAAATTCCACGTCCGGCGCGACCGAACTGGCGACCAGCAAAAACAGCAGTGTGTAAATCAATCCGCGCACCGGCCACGCGAAGCGTGACAGTTCAGCCTCGTCGCGGGCTTTCCACGTCAACAATTGCAGCAGCAGCAACGGCACAATGTGCAGCAGCCACCAGCCAGCGGGCTTGGTCCAGTCCGCTGCCGCGCCGACATTCCAATTTCCGAATGCCGCAAACCACCCGGTGAGCTGCGTCATGTCCTTGCTCCGAAAAATGGCCCAGCCAATCAGCGTGAGAGTGAACATCAGCGCCGCCCCGGCGACGAGCCAGCCGCGCGAAATTTTTTCCGGCGCGGACAACCGGTTCAAGCCCGGCGTGACATGATACAACGTAAGCAGCGCCGCATAGTAAGCGCCCCAGATCACGAACGTCCAGCTCGCCCCATGCCAAAGCCCCGCCAGCAGCATCGTGATCCAGAGATTGCGCAATGTTTTCAGCGCGCCGTGGCGGTTTCCGCCCAGCGGAATATAAACGTAATCGCGGAACCAAAATGAAAGCGTCATGTGCCAGCGCCGCCAGAAATCCGACGGACTCGCCGCGAAGTAGGGAAAATTAAAATTCCGGTTCAGCCTGATGCCCAGCAGCCGCGCCGAGCCGCGCGCAATGTCGGTGTAGCCGGAAAAATCGCCATAGATTTGAAATGCAAACGCCAGCACGCCGAGCAACGCCCATTGGCCGTTAAGTTGCGTCTTGCCATCAAAGGCGTAATTGGCCAGCAGCGCGCAGTTGTCGGCGACATAAATTTTTTTGAAACAGCCGATCAAAATCAGCCGCAGGCCGTCATGCAGGTCCGCCACTTCAAATTTGGCGGGTTTCTCCAGTTGCACCAGCAAATCATTGCGCCGTTCAATCGGCCCGGCCACGAGTTGCGGAAAAAATGAAACGAACGCGGTGAACGTAAAAAAGTCGTGCGAAGGTCGGGCAATGCCGCGATAGACATCCACCGCGTAGCTGATGGATTGGAACGTATAGAACGAAATCCCGACGGGCAGAATGATGTGCAGCAATGTCCAGCCGGGATGCCAGCCGATTTTTGCGAGCAACACTTCAAGCGTCCCGGCAAAAAAATTGAAGTATTTGAAAAAGCCGAGCACGGACAGGTTGCTGCACAGGCTCAAAATCAAAAAGGCGCGCCGCTGTTTTTCCGGCGGCAGCCGCCAGAGCAATTGATAAAGCCCGCCGTAGGCGACTGGAAAAACGGCGGCGGCGAAAATAATTTCTTTGGCAACGGCCGGTTGCGCGGAATAAAAAGTCGAACAGCCGATCAGCCAGCAAAACGGCAGCAGTCCGATGCCGATGACTTTCGCCGTGGATTTCTTTTCTCCGGCGATGGCCAGCGCGCCAAAAAAATCCACCACCGTGGTCGTGAGCAGCAACGCGAGAAAACGCGCGTCCCACATTCCGTAAAAAAAATAACTTCCGGCAATCAGCAGAAAAATTCGCCCGCGCCACGGCAACTGCCAGTAGAGCAGGGCCAAAAGCGGCAGAAAGAAGGCGTATTGCCAGGAAACGAAAGACACGACCTTGATTTTGTTTAACAGCTTTTGCTTTGTCCAGCTTTCGCCGTGTGCGGCATGAATGATTTATTGGGTGAAATGAGACGGCCGGCGGCGGTTTACGGTTGATCCGCAATTGCGGTTTCAAGATTGCATCAATAAAACTTTCACTTTCCGCCGCCGTTGCCAGAATGGAACGGATGACCGACTTTCTGCGCAAAATCCGGGACCTCGCGTGGCCTTATCGTGCGCGGTTGTTCCTCGGCGTGCTCACCGGCGTCATCAGCGGCCTGGTCGGGCCGTTGCTGATCGCCACGGCCATGTTCGTCTATGCCGCAGTTTTTCCCTCGGCCAGCGACAGCGACTCGCGTCCGCCGCTGAAGCATCTGCCCGAATTCCTGCAAACGTGGTTTTACAACGCCCGCGACGGCCTGGCCGGCGGCCTGCACACCCATCCCGGCGCAGTCTGGGCCATGATCGCGCTGATCCCGGTGATTTCGCTGCTGCGCGGCGTGACGGGTTATTTGAACGTCTATTTTTTGCAATGGGCCGGCACCCGCGCCGTCGCGGATTTGCGGACAAAACTGTTTGCGCACCTGCTCGAAATGTCCGCCGGCTTTTACACGGACAACGCCACCGGCAAACTCGTCTCGCGCGTGATGAACGACACGCAGGCGTTGCAGACAATTTTGACGAACGTCACTTCCGTCATCGTCCGCGACCCGATTACGCTCATCGGCGTGCTGGTTTTTTTGTTCAGCCAGCAGCCGAAGCTGACCCTGTTTTCCATCATCGTGCTGCCCGTGTGCGTCATTCCCATCGCCATCTACAGCCGCAAAATCCGCCGCTCCAGCCGCGAAGCGCAGGTGCAGGCGGCGGAACTCGTGCAGACCATGACCGAGGGTTTCACCGGCCACCGCGTCATCAAGGCCTACAACCTCGAAAAAATCATGGCGGAGAAATTCCGCGAGACCGCCCGCCGTTCCGTCCACCTCATCATGCGCATCACGCGCGCGTCGGAAATTCCCGGCATGATGATCGAATTTTTCGGCGCGTGCGGGCTGGCCTTGATGCTGGCCTATGTCATCCATGCTGCGGGCGAACGCCCAAAACCCACGGACTTTCTGCAACTTCTCATTTCAATCGTCTATATTTATCAGCCGCTGAAAAACCTGACGCGGCTGCAAAACCAGATTGTCCAGGCCCGCGCCGCCACCGAACGCGCGTTTGAACTGCTCGCCACGGAAAATTCCGTGCCCGAACCCGCCGCGCCCAAGATGCTCCACGCCGACCAGGCGGACATCGAATTTCAGAACCTCGATTTCAACTACGGCGAAAAGCCGGTGCTGCGCAACATCAACCTCACCGTCAAGGCCGGCCAGCTCGTCGCCCTCGTCGGCGCGAGCGGCTCCGGCAAAACCACGCTCGCCAACCTGCTCCTGCGTTTTTACGACCCGGCGCGCGGCGCGATCAAAATCGGCGGCGTGGACATGCGCGAAGTTTCCACGCGCGATTTGCGGAACCAGATCGCCGTCGTCGCGCAGGAAAACATTTTGTTCAACGACACGATCCGCCGGAACATCGAGCTGGGCCGCCTCGGCGCGACGAGCGAGGAAATCATTTCCGCCGCCAGACACGCCCATGCCTTTGAATTTATTGAACAGAAACCCGAAGGCTTTGACACGATCGTCGGCGAAAAAGGCGTCGTTCTTTCCGGCGGCCAGCGCCAGCGCCTCGCCATCGCCCGCGCCGTTTTGCGAAACGCACCGATCCTGATTCTTGATGAAGCCACCAGCGCGCTCGACACCGAATCCGAACGCGCCGTGCAGGCCGCGCTTGACGAATTGATGGTCGGACGCACAACAATTTGCATTGCACATCGGTTCTCGACGGTTATGCACGCCGACGTCATCTACGTGCTTAAGGAAGGCCGCATCGTCGAGACCGGTCGCCACGAGGAACTATACGCGCTGGGCGGCGTTTATCGGAAACTTTACGACCTGCAATTCGCCTCGTGAAATCCCGCCACCGAATGGTGAACATCCGCTTCTTGCATCGCATCCGCATCGAAGGGTAAAATTGTTTCATGTCGCACGCTGACTTTGTCCACCTGCATCTGCACACCGAGTATTCACTGCTCGATGGCGCGTGCCGTCTGGACCGGTTGATGGAGCGGGCGCATGAGCTGAAATTTTCCTCGCTCGCCATCACCGACCATGGCGCGATGCACGGCGTCATTGAATTTTACCAGGCCGCCCGCGCCAAAGGCATCAAGCCCATCATCGGCTGCGAGGTTTATGTCGCGCCGGGTTCGCGGTTGGAACGCAAAAAAGTCGAGGGCGACAAATACCATCATCTCGGCCTGCTGGTAAAAGATGAGATCGGCTACAAAAACCTCATCAAGCTTACGACCGCCGCGCATCTGGAGGGTTATTATTACAAGCCGCGCATTGACAAAGAAATTCTCGCGGCGCACAGCGAAGGCTTGATCGCCATGTCCGGCTGTCTGGCCAGCGAGATTCCCGATTTGATCATGAAGGATCAAATTGACAAGGCGCGCGACGCCGTGGATTTTTTCAAGCAAACGCTCGGCGCGGACAATTTTTTCCTCGAACTGCAAAACCACGGCATCCCGGAACAGGCCAAGGTCAACAGGCAGTTGATTCAATGGGCGAAAGAGTTCGGCCTGAAACTTGTCGCGACGAATGATGTTCACTATGTCAACAAAAGCGATTCGCACGCACACGACTGCCTCGTCTGCATCGGCACGCAGGATTTGTTGAGCAATGCCAAGCGCATGAGCGCCGGCTATGTGCCGGAACAATTTTTTCTGCGCTCCGCCGAGGAAATGAAGGCGCGCTTCGCCGAGGTTCCCGAAGCCGTTACGAACACGCTCGAAGTCGCCGAGAAATGCAATTTGGAAATCGAGTTCGGCAAGCTGCATTACCCGGTTTTTCATCCGCCGAAACATTTCACGCGCGAAGGTTTTTTGCGGCAATGGCTCGCGGAAGGATTGTTTCGCCGTTATA
>DATCBW010000046.1:0-2898 GCA_036511615.1 Verrucomicrobiia bacterium
TGCACACGGTCTTGCGCGAGCCAAGCGTTGAACAACGCCGCGTGATGCGCGAGTTGATCCGGCGCTCGACGCGGCTGGTCGTGATGAGCGAACGCGGCCGGGAATTTCTGCGCGAAGTTTATCACGCGCCGGAAAATAAAATTGATCTGATTCCGCACGGCATTCCCGACATGCCGTTCGCGGATCCAAATTATTTTAAGGACGAATTCGGCGTGGCGGGCCGGCAGGTGCTGCTCACGTTCGGATTGTTGTCGCCGAACAAGGGAATTGAATTCGCGTTGCGCGCGCTGCCGGACATCATCCGCGAATTTCCCAACATCGTTTATATCGTGCTGGGGCAGACGCATCCAAATTTGTTGCGCGATGAAGGCGAGGCTTACCGATTAACTTTGGAGCGGTTGGCCAAAGACCTCGGCGTGCAAAAAAATGTCGTTTTTTTCAACCGCTTCGTCGAGCTGGAGGAATTGATGCGCTTCATCGGCGCGGCGGACATTTATCTCACACCCTATCTGACCGAATCGCAAATCACGTCCGGCACACTGGCGTATGCCTTCGGCGCGGGCAACGCCGTGGTGTCCACGCCTTACTGGCACGCAGCGGAGTTGCTGACGGCGGAACGCGGCAAGCTCGTGCCGTTCCGCGACGCGAAAGCCATCGCCGTCGCCGTTGTGGAATTGCTGCGCGATGAACCGTTGCGCCACACGATGCGCAAAAACGCCTACAAACTCGGACGCGAAATGGTCTGGAGCCGCGTGGCGCAACTTTACGCGCAGTCGTTCAAACAGGCGCGGCACGACCACAGTTTCATCGGGCGAAAATCCTCACCCATCAAGACGCTCGACGAATCGCCCGGGCTGCTGCCGGAATTGAAGCTGGATCATCTGTTCCGCATGAGCGACTCGACGGGCATCTTCCAGCACGCCAGTTTCACCGTGCCGAATTTTTCCGAAGGTTACTGCACGGACGACAACGCCCGCGCCCTGGTGCTGACGGTGATGCTGCACAAATTGGGTCACGGTTCGCCGCAACTTTGCGCGCAGGCCGCGACCTATGCGGCGTTTCTCAATCACGCGTTCGACCGCCAGCGTGGACGTTTCCACAATTTCATGAGCTTCGACCGTCGCTGGCTGGATGAAGTCGGCTCGGAGGATTGCGAGGGCCACGCGCTGTGGGCGCTCGGCTTATGCGTGTCGCAAGCGGGTCAGGGAAGTTTTCAGATGCTCGCGGCACAACTCTTCGAACAGGCGCTGCCCGTGGCCGCCGAATTTTCCTCGCCGCGCGCCTGGGCGTTCACGCTCATCGGCATTGACGAATACCTGCGGCGGTTCGGCGGCGACCGGCGCGCGAACCAGATCCGCGAATCGCTCACGGCCAAACTGATGCAACGTTACACCGACGCTGCAACGGACGAGTGGCACTGGTTTGAAGAAGTCGTCTCGTATGCGAACGCGAAACTGCCGCACGCGATGATCCTCAACGGACGCAGTCTGCATAATGAAAAGATGCTGGAACTCGGCCTGAAAACTTTGCGCTGGCTGATAAAAATCCAGACCTCGGACGCCGGCTCTTTCCGGCCCGTCGGCTCGAATGGATTTTTCCCGCGCGGCCATGAACGCGCCGTCTTTGACCAGCAGCCCATCGAAGCGCAGGTGACGATTTCCGCCTGCATCGAGGCGTATCACGCGACGGGCGACATGTTCTGGGTCGTGGAAGCGCGCCGCGCGTTCGAATGGTTTCTGGGCCGGAACGATCTCGGCCTTGCGCTCTACGATTCCACCACCGGCGGCTGCCGCGATGGGTTGCACATGGACCGGTTGAGCCAGAACCAGGGGGCGGAATCCACGCTGGCGTTTCTGCTGTCGCTCGCGGAAATGCAGGCGCTGCAAAACACGCTCACCAGTTTCAAGGAAACGCCGGTGTAATAACGGGGTTTAAATCCTGTCTGGTGGTCTAATGTTGAAAGGAGCTTGAAGCATCTGCGCCCGGCTCTCGCCCGCAGTCTTGCTCCATCTGTTGCGGGATTGCTCGAAAGTGCGGTTTTGGCGCAAAGTGTGAATTCAATTGTTTTCAATTCGCCGCCAGTTGCCTGGCCGGTCACATCTCTGTGCGCATGAACCGTTAAGATGACGGGTTCTTTCGTTTTTTTCGGCAAAAGACCATCAAAGATGGCCGTCTGACTTTAATAATAAACCATTTTTATTTCCAATGTCATCTGCCGTTCGGCATCGGTATCCCCGCGATCAATGTCGATTCCCCGGCTTTCGGGACTGATTTGCCGCGATTTGATCAAGGTCGCCCGTGTTTCAAACCCGGTCGCCTGGTTTTCCGGTCAGGTCACCGGCGATTTGACATCGGTCGCGCCCGATCCGATGTTGGTTCCCGAGGAATCAGGTCTTGTCCCCGA
Organism: Verrucomicrobiia bacterium; assembly: GCA_036511615.1. Classification (GTDB taxonomy): domain Bacteria; phylum Verrucomicrobiota; class Verrucomicrobiia; order Limisphaerales; family UBA11358; genus UBA11358. The sequence continues at coordinate 2,405 of DATCBW010000046.1, forward strand.
CGGACATTGGAAATAAAAGTTGATTATTGATAATGTCGCCGGCTAACCTGACCCAATGCCAAAGCAATGCGGGTCGTTTTTTAGCGGAAATTGCGCTGTTTTTGCCGAATTTGCCGGTTTTGGCCGGACAGCTTTGCCGGTTTTTTCCTTTTTTTGCCGTTTGCCGCCAAAAAGGGTTAATTTTATCCACCAACCCTCTCAACAAACATGAAACGCTTCAAACTTGGCTTTGGCAATCGTCCAATCAGCGAGCAAATTAACATTTGCCGGCGCGTAGCTCACGGCATCGGCAAGCTTCCGACCGAACAGCGCCAGAAACTCGCCCGCCATCCGGTCGCGGACATTGTGGCCGAGGCGGCGGATGCAGTGGCCGAGGTGGAATCCCTGAAAACCGCCTTGCGCGCGGCCTTGGCCAAACGGGATGAAAAGGTGGCCGCCATGCGCACCCACACGACCACCGCCGCCCTGCTCATTAACATGTTGACGGACGGCAA
>DATCBW010000047.1:0-7318 GCA_036511615.1 Verrucomicrobiia bacterium
CCTTTGCGCACGAGGCGCGCGCTGTTGAAAATCACGATGAGCGTGCCAATGACGTGCAGGATCGCTGCTGGGATCGGAGTTAGCCTGCCGAATGCTGCCGCCAACAAACCGATGATGACGAAGCAGATGCCAAACGCAAAATTTTGGTTGATGACGGTGCGCGTGCTGCGCGAAAGTTTCACGAGGAACGGCAGCCGGCGGAGATCGTTGTTCATCAGCGCAATCGTCGCGCTATGGATCGCCACTTCGCTGCCCGCCGCGCCCATCGCGATGCCGATGTCGCCCGCCGCGAGCGCCGGCGCGTCGTTCACACCGTCACCGATGACCGCGACTTTGTAACCTTTCAATTTCATCGCGCGGACAAATTCAACCTTGTTCTGTGGCAAACAATCGCCTTTCGCTTCTTCGCAGCCGATTTCATTCGCGACGCGCGTGGCGACGACTTGACGGTCGCCAGAAATCATCGCGATGCGGCGGACGCCGGCTTCTTTCAATTCGGCCAACGCTTCTTTCGCCTCGGCGCGCGTCTGATCCTGCAAACCAACCCAGCCGACGCACTTGCCGTTTTGCGCGACAAAAATCAAACTCCAGCCTTCGGTCTCGTTGAGGTCCACCGATTTCTCGAAGCTCGCGTCAATGCCGTTGTCCTTGAGCCATTGCGCGCGGCCAACGAGAATTTTTGCGCCGTTGATTTCCGCCTTCACGCCGCGACCGGCGGTTTCGGCAAAATCTTTCGGCTCGGCGAGCGGCACTCCGGCTTCGCCCGCGAGCGTCGCGAGCGCCTTGGCGGTCGGATGGTTGCTGTATTTTTCGGCGGAGGCGGCGAGCAGCAAAAGTTCGGCGGGCTTGGTATCGCCGATCGGTGCAAGACGGCTGACGGCGAGCTGGCCGGTGGTGAGCGTGCCGGTTTTGTCGAAGACGAACGCGTTGATTTTTGCGGCGAGTTCAATGTCGGCGACGTTCTTGATTAAAATTCCCAAACGCGCGGCGGCGGAAAGCGCGGCGACCATCGCGGTCGGCGTCGCGAGAATGAAAGCGCACGGACACGACACGACAAACACGGCGATGACGCGGTTCAAGTCATGCGTGAACGCCCAGACGAGCGCGCCGATGACCAGCACGAGCGGCGTGTAAAAGCCCATGTATTGATCCACAATTTTCTGAATGGGCAGCTTGGTTTTTTCGGCGGCGATGATGAGTTCGCGCACGCGACCGAGCGTCGTGTCCGTTCCGGCGCGGCTGACTTTGATTTCCAGAACGCCCGTCAAATTCTGCGTTCCGGCGAAAACTTCATCGCCGATATTTTTTTCGGCAGGCAACGATTCGCCGGTGATGGTTGCCTGATTGAACGAACCCTGGCCGTTCAAAATAATTCCGTCCGCAGCGACATTGTCGCCGGGACGAATTCTGATTACGTCACCAACGGCGAGCTGGCTCGCGGCGATTTCTTCTTCGGTTTCCACCGTAGGACAGGCGTCGCGCCTGTCTTCATCTTTGGATGCAGAGTTGGAGACAGGCGCGACGCCTGTCCTACGAATGCGGCGCGCCTTGGTGGGCGTCAGTTTGATGAGCGATTCAATCGAATCGCGCGCACCTTCGGCGGTGCGGGTTTCGATGATTTCGCCGATGAGCATGAAGAACGCGATGATGCCGGCCATTTTGTAATTTTCCGACGCGAACGCGGCGAGCACGGCGATGGCGACGAGTTCGTTGATGCTCAAGCGGCCGCGCCGCAAATCCTTGACGGCGGTGACGACGATGGGATAGCCAAGAATGATGGCGCCGATCATTGCGCTGGCGCTGGCGAGCGTGGAGCCGGCCTCAAACAGCCAGTCCACTAAGTAGGCGTTGAGGACAAAGACGACGCCGAGGACGGCCTGCCAGAGATGCACGGTGGAATGTTCGTGGTCGTGGCCGCAGCCGCAATTATCGCCGTGTTCGTGCTCTTCGGCCTGGCTGATGAGGGAAGTGACTTGCATGGAAATTTATGATTGATGATTTACGATTTGCGATTTCAAAAAACTTTTTTGCCGAGAACGGGAAAATGATTCAGCCAGGTGTCCAGCTTGACGAAAATCCAGCCGAAGCAATAACTCCACAGCAGGGCTGTAAGAAAGATGAGAAGATAGACAAACGAAGCCTGCAACCAGATAGGAAGAGCAGGTAAAATGGGATGCTGCACAATTTGCTGCAAAACGAGGATGCTCAAATATGAAACTGGCTGCAATAAAATCAAATCCGAAAACCAGAACTGAAACCAAATCTCTGCTTTGACATTCTGCTCAATTAAGGCTGGATTAAACGGGCCGCCTTTTGAAGCAGACAAACCATGCCAGAATAAAAGTGTTAACACCACGCACAGAGTCAGACCAAAGTGCGCGACTGCCACTTTCCACATTCTTCGTTTTTGCGTCGCGTCCATTTTCGTTTTACGGACTGGCCGTCGTCTTTTGCTCCGGCAGTCTGCGGCTTAACTGTAGCCGGACTTCCGTGGGAATTCCACTGCCGCTGGTGGGTTCCACCCAATGCTCGGCGTTGGTCAGCACCTCGGCCATCATCTCCACCGTGTATTTCTGCGTGAACAGACGCGGGTTAAATTGGTAAACCGGCAGCAGGCCGTCGAACACTTGTGCCTCGGCGAGAACATTGGTGACGTAGTTGGCCCTGGCGAGCGTGGCCTGTTGAATGATGGTCGCGGCCTGCGCGTCGGCCAGGCTCAAGACCTGGTTGGTATAGCTGTTCGCATTGACGATATCCTCGTTGCGTTTGTTTCGGGTGATCTCCACCTGGTCAAATATGGCCTTCAACTGGCGCGGCGGCACGCTGTCCACGTTGCATTGATCCACGACGATGCCCAGTTGCTCCTGTTCGGCCAGATTCTCCACGCGTCGCCCCACGGCCTCACGAAAACCGTCCACGTCGCGCGTTAGGATGTCGTCCACGTTGAAATGCGCGGCCGTGTAAAGCAGCGCGTTGTTCAACGCGTTTTGCACGAGGTTCGACGCTGACGCAAAATTGAACGTGTAGTTGAACGGATCCCGGACATGATAGCGGAGCGTCGCGAGTGAATGAACGATGTTCTGATCACCGGTGATGACATAACCGTCAATCGCCGGGTTCAGCGACGGGCCGGCAAACAGCTCCTCTCCGCTCAATACCTGCTCCGGCGTGGTGAAATACCAGCCGATGGTGGATTGGACGATCTGCTGCTGCGTAATCGGGATTTTCACCACTTCGTCAATCGGATACGGAAGCGACCAGTGCCAGCCGGCGCCGAGCAGCCGGCTTTCGCCCACGCCGACGGGCTTGCCGAAGCGAAGGATGACTGCCTTTTCCTGCGAGCCGACGGTGAAAAAACCGGAGGCGAAAAACGCGACAACCATCAGCAGCATCACGACCTTGACAATCGCGAAACTGCTGCGCAGCGCCTCGGCCAGCGCCTGCGAACCCGCGTCCTGCGTTTCGGGCGCGGGGCCGTGGTCGTGGGAATGTGGGTGGTCGTCGTTCATGTTACTGGCTCACGGAATTGGTCGGCAAATGCTGGAACAGGTCAAACGGCGGCGTGCGGTCGTCGAAAATCAACGTGGTCTGCCTGTTCAACGACTGTTTCAACGCGTCAATGCGCAGCAGGAACAGATACAGGTCGGGTTCCTGCTGGAAGGTGTGCAAGGTCGGCGCGGCTTCGGCTACGGCCCGGCCCTGAATGCGGACGGCCTCGGCTTGAGCGTTGGCAATCATTTCGGCGGCACGCCGGTCGGCATCGGCCTTGATGATGGTCGCATCCCGTTCGCCGTCGTATTTTTCCAGGCTGATGAGCCGCTGCCGGTCGGCTTTCATGCGGTCAAACACGCTCGCGGTCACGCTTTGGGGCAGCTCGATTTTTTTGAGGCCGAGAAAGACGATGCCCATGCCGTAATCCTTCGTGCTCAAGTCCGACTGCACCTGCTGCTCAATATTACTTTCGATCTGGTCGAACTTCAACTGCTGCGGATCCGTGTTGACGAAATCCGACAGGTTATGCTGGCCCACGACGGCGTTTTGCGCGGTGCGCAGGATGTTTTCCAGCGCCGTCTGCGCGGCATTGGTGTCGCCGGTGAATTTTAGATAAAACTGGGACGCGTCGGTGATTCGCCAGCCGGTATAAATGGACACGATCAGATTGTTTTTGTCCACCGTGTAAGTCTGGTCGAACTTGTCTTCAAAGTTCTGCACGCGGTGATCAAATTTATAGACTGTCTGGATGGGCCACGGCCATTTGAAATATGCGCCGGGCTGGTCATAGGGATGCGCGGACAACTTGCCAAACGTCGTGACGACGGCGACCTCGGACTGGCGCACTTGAAAGATGAACAGCAGCAGCGCAAAAATCACGACGAGCACTGCGCCGATGATGACGGTTAAAATGTTTTTATTCATGGCGGTTAATCGTTGGGCACGTTCAAATTTTCCAGGTCGGCGCGGATTTTATCTTCCAGTTCGTAAATCAGGACGTTCTGCGTGTTGGTGATGAGCAGGACATATTTGCGCGCGTTGGCGGTCGCGGCGGGAAAGGCCTTGAAATAGGCCCGCTGCTTATAAATGGACGGCGCGGTCTCGTAGGCCGGAATCTGGTTGGTGAACAGCGCCGCGCTCGCAAACGCCGAGGTGTCCAACTGCACGGCCCGCGCCTCCGCCACGCTGTTCGTGGTGAACGCCACCGCTTCGGCCAGCGCGTTGGTTTGGATGGCCTCGGCCTGCGCCAGCAGGTTCGTGGCCACGCGCGTCTGCCGGGCGCCGATGACATTTTCGTAGCTGGCGGCCACGCCGCTGGCCGTTGGCGGATGAATGTCCTGCAGGCCGACGAAAACAATTTTTGCGCCGAGCTGCCGGGCGTTGGCCGCCGCCTGGATGTTTTCGCCCAAAGTTTGCGCCGCCTCCAGCCGGCCGTGCGACAGGACGGCGTCTATGTCCGCACCCGCGAGATAACGCGCGACGGCGCGCGTCGCCAGTTCCGCCAGCAGGCTCTTCGGATCGGCGTTGGTATAAGCCCATTGAAGGACGTTCGTGATTTGAAACTGGATCGGGATACTTATGGAGATCAGGCTCACCGGCGGCGGCTTGAGCGTGTTGTTCGTGTCGCCGTTGTCTTGGTTCGTTTGCAGGGCGGTCTGCCCGGTGGTGCCGACGAGGAAATTCTGCTCATTGTTGTGCGCCACCGTCCACAAAATCACGCCCGTTTCGTTCGCGTCCGGCGTGTAGCCGACGTAAAGCGACTGGATTTGGTCCGTGCGGTAGCGGTAGATTTTGTCCACCGGCCACGGCAGCTTCAGGTGCGCGCCCGGATTCAGGACCGCCTCCTTCCGCCCGAAATGTTCCAGCACCGCCTGTTCGCCCGCGTTCACGAACACGACGCAGGTGGACAACAGCAGGACCGCCAGTTGCACGAGCAGCAGCGCCAGCACGTTGTTTTTCAGCAACTGAAAAAACCACGTCTCGGAAACCTTGAAGCCGAACTGGTAGTCAATCGTCTGCGCCGCCGTGGTGAACAGGCTTTCCGGCTGCGCCAGCAGGCCGACCACCCGGCTGTCGTAAAGCGGACGGGCGATTTTTCCTTTGACGCGCGGCCGGTAAATTTCCAACAGCAGCGTCAGCAGCAGTTCCGCCGCCATCAATCCCAGCAGCACGCACAAACCGCGCGCGACCCAGAAATCGGCCTGCAAAAAATTCGACCATTTGACACCCGCGATACCTAGCGCGGTGAAAATGCAAACGAACGCACTCGCCAGCAGAAAACTGGAGCCGGGCCGCAGCAGCCGGTGATTTTCCAACCGTGAAATTGTGACAGAAAACCGGCCGATCAAAAACAGCAACAGTGCGAAAATGGCGAACAGCGCAAACACCGGCATTGCGCGCCCCATTATCAGGCCGGCGGCAGGTTTGCCCGTCCAGCGCCAGAGCAGCCACGCACCGCCCGCTTCCAACACCAGCAGCAGCACGCAAAAGCCGGGGACAAAAAATTTCTCGAACTGTTCCCGCGAACGCCGCGCCGGGAAAACCTCCGAATCTTTCGCCTCGAACAAGGCGGATCCGCCTTTCGTGCGGGCGAGTTCGTCCACCTCCAGTTTTTCCAGCCGTTCATTTTCTTCGAGCCGCATCTGGAACCAGCTTACGAACGCCACGAGCGCGCCGAGGCCGAGAAAGACGGACGCGGCCTGGCCCGCCAGCGAATTCACAAAAATCGTGACGGCAAACGCGGCGGCGAAGGCCACCACCGCCGTCAGCAGGTTCACCAGTCCGTTGTTGGTCGTGTTGCGTTCCACAGAAATAAATAGTTCAGCTCAATTCGCGTTCTTCAAACAGCGCCACGCCCACGGCCAGCGCCGCGCCGGCATAACAGGCTGCGTAGCCGAGCGCCTTGCCGACGTAATCCCAGTGAAACGTGCTTTTGCCCGTGCTGACGGCGTCGGCGAGCCAGAAAAGCTGCCAGTTCGGGATGATGCTGTAAAGCGTCGAGGCCCACCACGAGCCGTGCGCCGCCGCCCGGCCGAATAAATAATCCGACATCAACCCGACCAGAAAAACCGCCGAGCAGATCGTCAGCGTCGCAATCATGTCGAACCGCGTCGAACACGCCAGCGCAATGGCGGCAAGAACCCACAGCGCAAACAAAATCAGGATGCCCGCCGGCACCAGGTTCCAGTTCACCCGCGCCAACGTGTTCAGGCTTTCCATCTGCCTGGTGAATTGAAAAATGATGAACGCCGCGAACGTCGTGAAAACCAGCATGGCAAACACCGCGTCACTGACAAACGGGCGGCGCAGGAAAAAATTGCTGAAGCCCGCCAGCGCATAGGCCAGCGCGACGCCCGCCGCAAAAATCCCGATGGCCGGCAGGTCGGCTTTGCCGTAGGCATCGAACGCCATGCGGCTGGCCAGCAGCACGCCGACCATGTTGACATAGGTCAGAACCGTGAGCGCCACCGCGAGGCCGGTGAACTTGGCCAGCAGAAATTGCGCGCGCCCAACCGGCTTGGACAAGACGGCCAGCGCCGTGCCGGTGCGGATTTCCCGCGCGAGCGAGGACGACGCGCTCAACACCGCGCCGAACAGTCCCGACAGCAGCATCGCCGCCAGCGCGGAATTTTCCACCAGCTTCGGCTCGTCGCCAAACGCGAAGTAATACGGCACCGCGAGAAAAAGCTCAAACAGGACGGACCCGGTCATCAGCAGCAAAAAAATCGGCTGCCGGACCAGTTCCATGAAGGCGTTCGCCGCAATGGTAAGAAACTGACGCATCTAGGTTTTGCCAGTTTATGCGTCTGGAGAAAAATTGCCAGCG
>DATCBW010000048.1:0-5831 GCA_036511615.1 Verrucomicrobiia bacterium
CACCCAGAGCGTGTCGGTAATTTTTTTGACGAAGCGCTCCATCTGATCGGCGTTGATGCGGTGGACTTCCTTGAGCAATTTGAAGTCGTAGCCGACCTGCTCGGAAATTTTTATGAACGCGCTCAAGTCCTTTGGAAAACAACTGCCGCCGAAACCGATGCCGGCATTCAAAAATCTGCGCCCAATGCGTTCGTCCAAACCGATGCCCTGCGCGACTTCCTGAACGTTCGCCCCGGCGGCTTCGCAGACAGTCGCAATGGCATTGATGTAGGAAATTTTCAGCGCGAGGAAGGAATTGGCCGCGTGCTTGATGAGTTCGGCGGAGTTGATGTCGGTGACGATGATGGGCGCCTTGAACGGCTTGTAAATTTCCGTCATCGCCGCAACGGGCCGCTGCGAACGGACGCCGATGACGACGCGGTCGGGGTTCATCAAATCGCCGACGGCAAAACCTTCGCGGAGAAATTCCGGGTTGCTGACCACGTCGAATTCCGTCCTGGCCGCGCAATAACGCTTGATGGTTTCGGAAACTTTTTCGCCGGTCTTGACCGGCACCGTGCTTTTGTCCACGACGATTTTGTAGTCCGTCATGGCGGCGGCAATGTCACGCGCCACACGTTCGATGTAGCTCAAGTCCACCGAGCCGTCGGGCTGCGGCGGCGTGGGCACCGCGATGAAGATGACATCGGAATTCTGCACGCCCTCGGCGGTGCTGTTTGTGAACGTGAGCCGTCCGGCGGCGACATTTTTTTGGACGAGTTCTTCCAGGCCGGGTTCGTAAATGGGAATGCCACCGGCCTGGAGCATTTTTACTTTGGCCGCGTCATTGTCCACGCAGATGACATGGTGGCCGACCTCGGCAAAACAGGTTCCCGTGACCAGTCCAACATAGCCGGTGCCAATGATGGAGAGCTTCATTTGGAAATCTTGAATGGAACTGATTCGGGTGACATGGCGGATTTGGCTGGCGCGTTGGTTTTTTGCTCCGAGGTGAGCCTGGCCTTGATTTCAGAATAGTGCATGGCCGCATCCTGGGACAGCGACCCAGCCATGTTGCCGGCGCGGGCGACGGTTTCAAAATGCGTCTCGGCTTCGGCCAGCTTGCCCTGCTTTTCGGCGATGCGGCCCAAGGCAAATTCCGCCGGTAATGCGCTGGGTGCTCCGGCAGAAGTGGTGATGGCTTTTTGGTAGGCGGCCGCCGCTTCAGCCAGCTTGTCCTGCGCCTCAAGGCTGGCACCCAGACCGAGTTCGGCGGTGGTCAGCAGCGGCCCCGATGAACTGGCCGCCAGATATTTTTGAAATTGCGCCTGCGCCTCCTCATATTTTCCGAGGTCAAAATAGTCCGCCGCCGCCTGCAACTGCGCCCGCTGCCCGGCGAGCGTTCCGGCATATTTCACCGCCAGTTGCGCCAGTGAACCGGCCTGTTGCGCCGCGTCGGCGGCGGCTGCCGGCGTGACCAGCAACTGGGTCAGCGCCTGACCGGCGATTATTTCCTTTTGCTGCGCCTGCGAGTTGATGAAGTAATAAACTCCGGCGATGACCACGATGGCCACCGCTCCGCCAACCAGGCGGCTCTTGTTTGCCTCCAGCCAGGGCCAGAGTTTGAATAAAAATTCCGACGGAACGTCCTGTGTTTGCATAAATTGAAATTACATTTTTTCGCCGCCGCACCCAAAAGGCAAGCCGAAACCGGAGCGCTGACGGAATCGGCGCATTCGATTTGATGGTGTGATATTTGAAATCGCGAGGATTTATTGGGATTCCGCGCCGGTGACGGGCGCGGTTCAAATTCAAACGATCTGCGGCTGCACCATTTCGGGGTCAACTCCCAGGTCCTTGATGGCCTGCGCCACGACGTTGCGGTCCACCAGCTTTTTGCCGGCCAACGCGTGGAGCGTGCCGATGACGGTGGTTTCAACGTCCACGCCGAAGAACCGGCGCAGCCGCGAACGCGTGTCACTGCGGCCAAAGCCATCCGTGCCAAGTGTGAACAGGCCGCCGGGAACCCACGGCGCAATCTGATCGGGCACCGTGCGGATGTTGTCGGAAACCGCCACGAAAACGCCCTCTTCTTTCGCCAGCAGCGCCTCGACATAATTTTTCTTCGCGGGCAGCGCCGGGTGCAGCATGTTCCAGCGCTGCGTGCGGATGGCGTCGGTGCGGAGCAGCTTGTAGCTCGTCGCGCTCCACACGTCGGCGCTCACGTCGTATTTCTCCGCGAGAATTTCCTGCGCCTTCAACGCGGACTGCATGATCGAGCCACTGCCGAAGATGTGAGCCTTGACCTTTTTGCCTTCAACGCCGGGCTTGAATTTATACAGGCCCTTCAGGATGCCATCCGCCGAACCTTCGGGCATGGGCGGCATCGGATAATTTTCGTTATAGACCGCGAGGTAATAAAATATGTCCTCCTGCTCGACAAACATCCGGCGCAGGCCGTCGGCCACGATGGCGGCGATTTCGTAACCGAACGCGGGGTCGTAAGGCAGGCAGGTCGGAATGGTGCTGGCGTGGAGCAGGCTGTGACCGTCCTGATGCTGCAAACCTTCGCCGTTCAGCGAGGTGCGGCCGGACGTGGCACCAAGCAGAAAGCCCTTCGCCCGGATGTCGCCCGCGAGCCAGAACAAATCGCCAACTCGCTGCGGACCGAACATTGAATAGTAAATATAGAACGGAACCATCGGCACGCCATGCGATGCGTAGCTGGTGCCGGCGGCGATGAACGACGACATTGAACCAGCTTCGCTGATGCCTTCTTCGAGAATCTGGCCGTCCTTCGCCTCGTGATAATACGAAAGCGTTTTGCTGTCAACCGGCTCATAAAGCTGGCCTTTGGGCGAATAAATCCCGATCTCGCGGAACAGCGTGTCCAAGCCGAACGTCCGCGCCTCGTCGGGAATGATCGGAACGAGATGCTTGTTCAAACCCTTGTGCTGAAGCATGAGGCTCAACAGCCGGCCGAACACCATCGTCGTCGAGGCTTCGCGCGCCGAACCGCGCACCAGTTCGGCGAAATGGTCCAGCTTGGGCACGTCGAGCGTCACCGGCTTGACGATGCGCGCCGGAATGAAGCCGCCGAGCGCCTTGCGCCGTTCGAGCAGGTATTTCCGCTCGACGCTGTCCGGCGGCGGACGGAAGAACGGCATGTCGGCGATGACGTCGTCGCTGATCGGAATGTTGAAACGCTTGCGGAACTCGCGGAGTTCCTTTTCGTTCATCTTTTTCTGCTGGTGCGAAATGTTTTTGCCTTCGCCCGCCTCGCCGAGGCCGTAGCCCTTGACCGTTTTCGCGAGCACGACGGTCGGCTGGCCTTTGTGTTCGGTCGCCGCCTGGTAGGCCGCATACATTTTGCGCACATCGTGCCCGCCGCGCAGCAGTTTGGAAATTTGCTCGTCGGTCAGGTGGTTCACCAGTTCAAGCAACTGCGGATACTTGCCGAAGAAATGGTTGCGCGTATAGCTGCCCGGCTCGACGATGTATTTCTGATAATCGCCGTCCACGCATTCTTCCATGCGCTTGAGCAGCAGGCCGGACTGGTCGCGCTTGATGATGTCGTCCCACTCGGTTCCCCAAATAACCTTGATGACGTTCCAGCCCGCGCCACGAAAAAGCCCTTCCAACTCCTGGATGATTTTTCCGTTGCCGCGCACCGGCCCGTCAAGCCGCTGCAAATTGCAGTTCACCACCCAGATGAGGTTGTCGAGATTCTCGCGCGCCGCGAGCGTGATCGCGCCAAGCGATTCGGGCTCGTCCGATTCGCCGTCGCCGAGGAACGCCCAGACCTTCGGCTCCGTTTTCCATTTTACCAAACCGCGCGCTTGCAGGTAGCGGTTGAACCGTGCCTGATACAGCGACATGATCGGGCCCAGCCCCATCGAGACGGTGGGAAACTGCCAGAACTCCGGCATCAGATACGGATGCGGATACGACGACAGCCCGCCGCCGTCGGCGAGTTCCTGCCGGAAATTCTGCAAGTGATGCTCGTCCAAACGGCCTTCGACATAAGCCCGCGCATACATTCCCGGCGCGGCGTGACCTTGGAAATAAACCTGGTCACCCGGAAAATCATCCGTGCGCCCGCGAAAAAAATGATTCTGCGCCACCTCGTAAAGCGTCGCGGAGGACGCGAACGACGCGATGTGGCCGCCGACGTTCGTGTTGGAATTGGCCTTGACCACCATCGCCATCGCGTTCCAGCGGATGAAGCTCTTGATGCGGCGCTCGATGTCGCGGTCGCCCGGATACGCCGGCTGCTGCTCGGACGGAATCGTGTTGATGTAAGGCGTGTTTTGCCCCGCCGTCCGACGCGGCTCGGCTCGCAACTGGCTCGCAAATTTTTCGAGCAATTCCGCCGTGCGCTCCGGTCCGCGACTTTCCAGCGCCAGCGCCAAGACCGATTGCAAGGATTCGTCCAGCTTGTCGCTGTTGCCGTTGGCGGCCGTCGAGGTGACGCCGCGCGAACCGTAAATTTCTTTTTTTGACGCTTTCACTTGGCTAAATTCATTTTACGAACACAGAACAATGCTCGCACATTAGAATGAATTTGTCCCGGCATTGCCAGCGAAATTACCACCGCGAAACCACGCCATGAAACAGCTTGATGTCAAGCTCTCCCCGCCCGCCGAAAATCTCGCGGCGGACGAGGCGCTCCTAAACTGGTGCGAAGCCGGCGATGGCGAAGAAACCCTTTTATTTTGGGAGCCGCGCGAAACTTTCGTCGTCGTTGGCTACGCGAACAAAGTGGCGACCGAGGTGAACGCCGCCGCGTGCGAAACGAAAAAAATCCCGATTTTCCGCCGCTGCTCCGGCGGCGGCACCGTCGTGCAAATGCCCGGCGGATTGAACTACTCTTTGATTTTGCGCATCGCCGAAAACGGCCCGACACGGAACATCACGTCGGCCAATCAGTTCATCATGGAAAAAAATCGCGCAGCGATTGAATCCGCAATCCAGAATCCGCAAACTGCCATTGCCATCTGCGGACATACTGATCTGGCTCTCGTCACTCGTCACTTGTCACCCGTCACTTCAAAGAAATTCGCCGGCAATTCGCAGCGCCGCCGGAAACATTTCCTGCTCTTTCACGGCACGCTCCTGCTCAAGTGCGATTTGAATTTGATCGGCGAACTACTTTTGACGCCAACGCTTCAACCAGATTACCGTGTCGGCCGCTCCCACGCGGAGTTTGTGACGAACCTGAATCTGCCTGCCGAGAAAGTAAAGGCCGCGCTCGCCAAAGCGTGGCACGCGGAAGAAGAATTGAAAAATCCGCCGCTGGAGGAAATTTTCAGGCTGGCAAAAGAAAAATACTCGGCTTCCGCCTGGAACTTAAAATTCTGAAGTTCAAGCCGGGTTTCAAAGAACTGCCGGTGATCGAGGAAGTGAAGAATAAACTTCCCGGCAAAATTTGTTCAAAGGAATTGCTGCCGCCGCTCGTCTGACCATTCCTCCAACCGTCCGGCCATCGAAACCACCGGCGCGGCGTTCAGCGAATTTGGAATGCAAAAAAGCAATTTGAAAAGCTCCTGGGCACGGATCAAAATCAAGGCGCACGGCGTGGCCACGCGAAACATCACAGCCATAGACCGCCAGACGGGCGTGACCGTGGACATCGCCGAACACATCGCCACCAAAACCGCGTTGCGAACTGGCGCGGACATCCTGGCGGAACGGCTGCTGCCAAAATTGCCTAATTGGTGAACAGGCGGAAGAAATTATACGGATTCGTCCAGGGCGGCACGCCGTTGGTCCAATGCCAGGTGTTGGTGCCCACGACGCCGTTGATGGAGACATCCTGCCAGACCACCGGCGGCGCCAGGTTGGTGGTGGAC
>DATCBW010000049.1:0-2172 GCA_036511615.1 Verrucomicrobiia bacterium
CTTCATGTCATAAGCGCGGACAAGAAACGTGCCCGTGCCGCAAGTCGGATCAATGACCGTATCTTTCGGCGAACGGATGCAAAAACCGAGAACCAAGTCGGCCAGATTCGTGGAGGTAAAGTATTGTCCAAGCGTGTGACGTTCCTCGGTCGGAATCAGTTCTTGAAAAACCGTGCCAATGACGTCTTCGGGCATTTGCGAAAAATTGTATTGCTGCAAATCGGCAATCAGTTTTTCCAGTTGTTGCGCGGCAAAATCAGGAATCGGAATCCGGTCGGTAATGTCTTCAATGAAAACAGCCTGATAATCAATCGCCCGTGCCTGCGCTAAAAATTCAGCGAGCTTCCGTTGAAATTTATTGGGAGCAACGCCGTCAAACTCCATCGCCGGCAGCGAATGCGAACGGCGCATCGCCTGATAAAAAATAATTTTTGCGAGCAGCCGATAAATCGCCTGGTGCGCGATGACTTCGTTTTCATTTGGCGCACCGGACTTGATGCCTTGCTTGACGCGCCAGGCTTCGATTTCGCCATTAAAATTCCTGTCGTGGGAGCGCAATCCGGCAAGCGATTGGGCAAAAAGCGGTGAAACCGTGTTGGTGGCCTCACGCAACTTGCCGACGAAGAAAGTTGTATCGAGGTCAATCTGGTGAAAATGACCGTCACGTTTCGCACGGGCCAGCAAATCCAGAATGTCCCGCGCCCGCTCACGCAGGATGATTTCCTTCTGTTTGTTCTTGATGTCCTCGACACTCGTGATTTGTGTGAGCGGCGGAAACTTGTCGTAAGCGACGAGCGAATTGGTGAAAAGCTCGCCTTCATGCGGGACACGCCAGACGACTGTGTCGCGCATATTCCAAGTGACAAAATAGTCGGCATGAAGCGCACGCGCTTTGTCGGCGGCGTTTTTCAACAACTCCGCGTCACGCACATCTGTTTCTGGAGTCTTAAGTTCGAAATTTGCAAAGACGAGATTCGCCGCGCGGTTCAACCAGATTGCGCCATCAAGGAAAAGTGTTTTGCTGCCGACTTTAACGCTGGTTTCTCCACTCACCGATTCAAATGGATGACCGCCGCGCGTAAAGGCGGAATCCATCCATTGATAAACCTTGCTGGCAAATTCTCTTTCGTTGGCTCGCAGATCAGGCATGATTTTTACACGGGCGAGTGTGCGCCGGAAATTTGTCACCGTCAATTTCCGTGTTCATCTGCGGTTGGAAAATTTCGCGTGGTTCGCGGTTGGATTCAGAAAGCCGCTTGCTGGATTAAATTTCAAGGAGTAAGGCGGCATTGAAGTTCGCTTCGATTCGCATTTTGTCGGAGTAAAATTGCTCAAACACAAGCGCGGCGAAATGCCGCCTTACAGCCATTTCGTCTGGGAATTGCCGCGCAAGTTCTTGAAAAAATTTCCGGTGATGCGGGAATTTGACAGGCGCAGGCAGTTCACCGGCCTGACCATTTTCAAACCGGATGCCGCCAAATCAAATCCAAAAAATCGCAGTCGTAAATAATTTCACGAGATGAAAAGTATTTCCCCGCAATCACCGATGAGCGCCGTGCTGGAAACGGGCCTTCAAATCACAAACGGCACGAGCGCCTTCGTCTGTTTTTGATAACCAGGATATTCATCAGGAAAATGCCGCAACATGAGCGCTTCTTCCTGCTTGAGCTTGATCCAAAGCCCGATGCCCCAGAGCAGCAAACCAAGCCAGCAACGGAGCCGGGCCGTTTCGACGGCCATGCCCAAACCCATCAGGAGCATGCCGGTGTAGATGGGATGCCGCACAAAACGGTAAGGTCCCGTCTTCACAAGTTCGTGCCCCTGCTTCAAAGTGACATCGCTGCTCCAGTTGCCCGCCAGCGTCCGGCGCGCCCAGATTGTCACGAACAGTCCGGACACGCAAACTGCGGCACCGGCGGCCTGCGCCCAATCCGTGTGCGGCGTCAGCGCCAGATTCAACGGATAAGGCAGCTCCCGTTTCCAGAGCAGAATGGCACCCAGAATGACCGGCACCCGGTAGGCCAGTGAAGACCGCCAGCTTTTCCGTTCCGCCGTCCGCTTCACCGCAAGCGCGCTGATGAGCCAGTAAATGAGGAAAACCAGCCAGCAAACGATGATGATTGAAATTGAAGCTTTCGCCATGGCAACTCTGCATCAGTCATACCGCATTCC
>DATCBW010000050.1:0-10199 GCA_036511615.1 Verrucomicrobiia bacterium
GCCCACGGCCATCGGCACGCACTTTTTCCGACGGCAGCAACGCCGCCACGACCTGCCATTGTTCGTTGGTCAGTTCCATCCATAACCATCTATAAATCAACCGCAAAAATTACAAGCCCTATTTATGAGATACGCTCTAGCTTTTCGAGAGATTCCAACGAGTCGGGATAAAGATGCCACTGATTTGGCGAGCAGTATTGCTGTCTTATTTTCTTGGCAAATCTCATAGAACGAACAGAGTCCAAACCCAGTTTGATAAACGCTTTCTCAAAGCATAGCTGCATCATTGTCCACCATGCGTCTGCATCGTTTATATGTGTGTGGGAAACATCGGGCGTGTGCCACGGAAAAACCTATCTGTAGTGCTGCGGATAAATCCGAGTATGTGAAAATAGTTTCATTTTTTGCCCAAGCTGGTATTGAATTGCCAGTTTGCAATCCATTACGATTCTCGGATTTTACTTTGTGATTGGCAAAATGTTTTATTGAGAGAATTTAGCCCGTTGAGAATCGCGTCTTTGATTTGACGATTCGGCGCGCGGCTGTTAAACATTTTGCGATGCTTCACGCGCTTCAACCTTTATGACCACGGCCAAAAAACCAAAATTTTCCCGCATCCTCCTCAAGTTGAGCGGCGAGTCGCTCGGCGATGCGAACGGCGTCGGCATTTCGCCCGAGGCGGTGCAGCACATGGCCGGGCAAATCCGCGAGGTGCGCGAACTGGGCGTGCAGGTGGTCGTGGTCGTCGGCGGCTTCCGAATATAAATTTGAGCATTCCAACATAAAATGAGTAATCTTTCAAAATTCTATGGAAATTAAACGTGTATTGTTAAAAATCAGTGGTGAAGCACTAGGCGGTGAAGGCGAAAATTCACCGATTGACTCGTCAAAAATTGACGAGGTTGCCATTCAAATTAAAGAGGTATTCGATACAAAAAGAGTTCAAATAGCTATTGTTGTTGGAGGAGGCAACATATTTCGTGGAAAGAATGGTTCTGCTCTCGTGGGAAAGAGTTTGGAGAAAAAAGGTATCGAAAGAGCAACGGGTGATTATATGGGAATGTTGGCAACTGCAATAAATGCGTTGGCTCTTCAGGCCGCACTAGAACATCGTGATGTGCCTACACGAGTTCAAAGTGCAATAACGATGTCACAGATTGCCGAACCCTACATTCGTCGCCGAGCAATTCGTCATTTAGAAAAAGGGCGGGTTGTAATTTTTGCTGGAGGCACGGGAAACCCCTATTTTTCAACTGATACTGCTGCGGCACTGCGAGCCAACGAGATTGACGCAGATGTTGTTTTGAAAGCAACCAAAGTAGATGGAATATACGAATCTGATCCTAAAAAAAATCCACACGCAAAACGCTATATAACAATTAGTTACAAAGATGCATTGCAAAAAACCGATGAAATCCAAGTGATGGATTCCACAGCTTTCTCTCTTTGCATGGATAATAAAATGCCAATTATTGTTTTTGAACTTTTTCATCCACACAATTTGAAAAATATTTTATTAAAGGGGCATAAAATTGGGACTTTGGTCTCCGACAAAAAGACGGAATTGCACATATAAGTATTCACTTTGCATGGACAACAAGATGCCGATCATCGTTTTTGATTTTAACAAGGAACACAATCTGCGCCGGGTCGTCATGGGCGAAAAGATCGGGACGCTGGTGTCGTAGCGGCTTTCGGCAGAAAGCCGGAAATTCAGTTTTTTGCGGCGCTCTGCCGAGACGCCGCTACAATCTTACCATGCCCGAACTTCCTGAAGTTGAAGTGCTCGCGCGCCATTTGCGTCCGTTGCTGCGCGGCAAAACGATCCGCGCGGTGGATGCGCGGCGCGAAAAAGTTTTACGTCCGACTTCGTTGCGACAATTTCAAAAAGTTTTGACCGGCGCAAAATTCACGGGCTTGTCGCGGCGCGGAAAATATCTTTTGTTCGAGCTTCGTTCAAAAACTTCCGGCAAATCCGTAACGCTGCTCGGTCATCTTGGCATGACGGGCCGGATGTTTCTGGCGAAGAAAAGCGGCCCGCTGCCGAAACACGCAGCGGTGGTTTTTGATCTGGGCCGGGAGAATTTTGTCTATGAAGACACGCGGTATTTTGGCCGGCTGACCCTGGATTTGTCAGCGGTTGAAAAACTTGGGCCGGAACCGCTGGGTGAAGAATTTCAGCCGGAACAGTTTGCCCGGTCGCTGAAGCGCTCGCATCAGGCGGTCAAAGTCAAACTGCTGGACCAGTCGCTCGTGGCGGGCGTGGGAAATATTTACGCGAGCGAGGCGCTTTTTCGCTCGGGCATTTCACCGAAGCTGGCGGCGGATAAATTATCGCCCGCGCAAACCAAAAAACTGTGGCGCGCCATCCGTGAGGTGCTGGCCGGGGCAATTGCCGGCGGCAGCACGGTGCCGTTGAATTTTGCCGGCGGCAAATCGGACGGGCTGTTTTATTTTGGCCGCGCACCCGGCACGCCGGACTTTTATGAGGAACGATTGGACGTTTATGACCGCGCCGGAAAACCTTGCGTCTGTTGTCATCGCCCCATCAAGCGCATCGTGCAGGCGGCACGGAGCACATTTTATTGCCCGCACTGCCAGGTTTCGCGATGAATCGGTTTGACGCGGCCGGCCACGGTTTGTAGATTACGCGTCCGTTTGATTCCAGAGTAGCTCAATGGTAGAGCACGCGGCTGTTAACCGTGATGTTGAAGGTTCGAGTCCTTCCTCTGGAGCCAATCTTTTCCGATTGTGCTTCAATGGTTTAGGATTATTGGCGTCCCAACGGACACCAAAACGGACACCAAGTTTATCCACTCCGCCAGAATTCGGCGAAACTCGCGGCTACTCGCCCGCTGCTCGCTAACTCTGCGGATTCGGCTTTGATTATTCTTGCGATTGCGTGAAATTATGAAAACACGTTATCGCCTCATGCCGCCGGGGCATTCGCGGCGGACTCTATTACTGTGTGGACACCAGAACCGGCAAACGCACCAGCCTTGGCGTCGCCGATGAGGATGCGGCCCGCCAGCTTATTGAAGTCCGGAACATCTCCGAACGCCAGCCCGCCCTGAATCTGCAAATCGCCCGTTCCTATCTCGTTGCCAGCGACCCCGCATGGCTGCAACGCACCTGGCAGCATGTCATGGAGCAGATTCAGGCGCACGGCAAGGACTCGTCACAGGCCCGTTATCGCCGCGCGCTCAAATCCAAGGCGTTCGACCGGCTGCGCTCCAAGCCGTTGATTGAAACGACCGCCGAGGATTTTCTGGCGGTCTTGAACGAGGGCAAAGTTTCCGTGACTCATTTTTTGAAGCGCGTCCACAACTTCGCCATCGGCATCGGCTGGCTGGCGATGCCCGTGCTGGCCCCCCGGCTTTGGCCAAAACCGAAACCCAAATCCCGGCGCGCCATCACCCTCGCCGAACATCTGCGGATTCTCGATGCCGAGAGAAATCCCGAACGCAACTTTTATTACCAATTGCTATGGAAAATCGGCGCGGCGCAAAGCGACGCCGCTTCCCTTACCGATGACAACATTGACCGGCCAACCCAAACCCTGACTTATTTTCGGATGAAAACCGGCGAGCAGGCACAAATGGCGGTCAGCAAAAAGTTATCCGCCATCTTGAACCAGCTTCCCACCGTCGGCCCGTTGTTTCCGTCCATCTGCCTCAACAGCGCCCAAGACCGCTCCGCCGAATTTCGCCGCCGGTGCCGGCTGCTCGACATTAAAGGCGTCTCGCTGCACAGCTATTAGAACAAAACCCTCTGACGATAATGAGATTTTGCGCGCCAATTTTCCGCCAAGACCCAGCACCAGCAACGAATCTGCCAAGTGATAGTTGTAGCTGTTGGGATTGAGATTTGATTCGTCGAACGGCTCAAGGAAAACGTCGCCGCCCTTGACGGCTGACTTAATCGCTGGGCCTGTGAGAATCATGCTGAATTCAAAATGTTCACGTCTTCGCGTAAATTTCTGCGCCTTTTCTGGCACCTTTGCGAGATTTTTCTTTCACTCAAAATTCCATGTTTCGTAACTTTTTATCCGAAGCGACAATCTTTCCACGTCACAACCAGCCCGATCGGCAGGTAAAATCTTCTAGCCCGTGCTTTTTCACCACTTCCGCCAGCCGCCGGATGAGGCCGCGCTGATCGGTTTGACGCAGTTTCTTGCTGTCTGCATAAATCACGCCGGCAAAAGTCTTGCCCGCCGCCAGCCGCGCCTTGCAGTGAACCGGCACGGTGTTCACGTCGCGCGTCACCAGCACCCGCCCTTCCTGGTTCAGCAGTTCCAGCAGCACTTCATCCGCCAGTGCCGCCCAATCAGTGTCGTGGATGCTTTTCACGTCCAGACTGGGGAATTGGCGCCGCAGCGCCACCGCCACTTCCGGGGAGATATGCACGTCCAGCAGCAGTTTGATTTTCACAACTGCTCCAGTTCGGGAATATCCTGCTTCATACCCGCATAATCGCGCCGGGCCGCCAGCGCCGCACTGTCCGCGATTTCTTGTGGATAGGCGTCTGCGTAGGCCAGTGCCATCCGCACCAGCGCGGCAGGTTTGCGAATCAGCTTCACCGCCTCGGCTGTATCACCATCTAGTTCCCGCACCAGTTCGACTATCATCCAGACTGGCCACCGGCTGCCCACGAGGTAGGCCACTCGCCCCGGCTGGCCGTCCCGAAATTCAATCGCCGGAAACCGGCTGCGCCGCACGCCCTCGGCAATGTAGCCCGCCGCCGCCGTGCCGGAGGGAATCCCCTTCATCCGGGCGTCGGCGTCCAGGCTGAATTTTTCCCGTGCGGTGAGCCGCACCGACACGGTCGCGTCTTTGGTCATTGTTGCCATACAATGCAAACATTCGCACACGGACGGATTTCTGGCAAGCTGGTTTTTCTCCCCTTCGCGCCAGACTGCCAGGCTTTCAATTCACCTTTCCAAGACGACGCCTTGAAACCCGGCAGACCCGCGCTCGCCCAAAGTTTGACGGAGACTGTGGAAAGTTGACACGGTCGGGAAAAATACCGTGGCCCGTCCGCGCCAATTTTCCGCAGACTCCGGACAGAGTTTTAATCAGATGAAATGTTAGTCAGGTTGTTTGTCTTCGCCGAATTTACGCCCGCCATCACCCCATCGTTTGCTGCTCACTGGTCCGACACCGTGCCGAGATTTAGAAGCGAGATCAAAAACCGCGCCAGCGTCGCCACTTCCCCCTCTTCGCCACTGTCACGGTTTTAGCTTTCGCTGGTTATTGAATGCACTTTCGCGCGCGGCTCGCTGTGAAGCGAGCAGCAAACGGCAGGGTGACGGACAGCGGTTTCAAAAAAAAGCTATGAAAACAACAAGTCAAATTGAAGCGTCAGCACCGGCGAATGTTCGGCCATCGAAATCGGTTTCAAAACATCAGGCCAATCGTGGCTTGTCCACAGAATCGGTCTTGAACTATCTGCGGACGAAGTTGCCGCAGCAATACGAACTGGCCGAGGTTGTCGGTAAATGGGTTTGGCTGGATGTCTCACCGACCAGCAAGCCCGGTCTGGCGAGTGTGCTATGGACGCTTGGCTTTCATTGGAACCAGCGACGCGGCGTCTGGCAGCATCCGTGCGGCTCGTTCAACCCGTTCGGCTCGCATCCCACCGACCCGCACACCAAGTATCGTTGTTACTTTCCCGCCGACGTTATTCCAGCATGACAGCGGACACCAAAACGGACACCAAAAAGTTAGAAAAGGTAGGTTTCGGTAAAACCGATTTAGCTTGATTTCCTAATAAAACGAAGTATTATATTGTTGCAATTGAGGGATTTGTGGCCGAGTCCCTCCTCTGGAGCCAATCCGCGCCATAGAAAGAACCTCGTTTTTGCGATTTCCGCCAAACCCTGTCGGACAGGTGCATTCGATTTCCGCTTCTGAATCTTTAATGTTTATGCGCCGGACAGCAGAGCAGTTTGCAAGCGATCACATCCAGTGGATTCACTGCTCGACGCCAATTTCACCTCCCATTCCCGCAGGTCCAACGCATAGGCTTTCATGCCCGCAAGCTTTCAGCCGAGTCCCGATGTAAATGTGAAACTCTGTAATATGAGGATAAGCTGCACAACCGTTTGATGGTGACGGGCAAAATTTGTCGCGCGAATCACAATTTGCCGGTTGCGGTGACGGCGGCTTTCGGGGATTTTGTCGCGCGTGAAAATTCATCGTGCCCTGCTTTCTGTTTCCGACAAAACCGGTCTGGTTCCCTTTGCCCAGATTCTCGCCCAAGCGGGCATCGAATTGCTTTCCACCGGCGGCACCGCCAAGGTGCTGCGCGAGGCCGGACTGGCCGTAAAGGACATCAGCGAACACACGGGTTTTCCCGAAATGCTCGACGGCCGCGTCAAGACGCTGCACCCGAAAGTTCACGGCGGCCTGCTTTACATTCGCGGCAACGCCACGCACGAGGCGGCGGTGAAGGCGCACGGCATCGCGCCGATTGACCTGGTCGTCGTGAACTTGTATCCGTTCGAGGCGACGGTCGCCAAGCCAGACGTCAGTCTGCACGATGCCATTGAAAACATTGATATCGGCGGCCCTTCAATGCTCCGCAGCGCGGCGAAAAATCACGACAGCGTAACAGTCATCGTGGACCCGCTTGATTACGCGGAAGTGGCCAGGCAGGTTTCCGAAAACGGCAACACCACCTTGGAACTGCGGTGCAAGCTGGCGGCGAAAGTTTATGCGCGCACGGCGGCCTACGACACGGCGATTGCCGCGCATCTGCAAAAGGAATTTGCCGCCGACAAAAATGCGCTGCCGCCGGTGCTGACCATTTCCGCGCCGCTGGCGCAGCCGCTGCGCTACGGCGAGAATCCGCACCAGACGGCGGCGCTTTACGGCAAGTTCCACGAGTTTTTCAAGCAGCTTCACGGCAAGGAACTTTCCTACAATAACATTCTGGACCTCATGGCGGCGGCGGCGCTGATCGCGGAATTCCACGCCGACGCGCCGACGCTGGCCATTCTCAAGCACACGAACCCGTGCGGCGTCGGCCAGGGCGCGAACCTGCGTGAGGCGTGGGACAAGGCGTTTGCCACGGACCGGCAGGCGCCGTTCGGCGGCATCATCGCGGTGAACCAGCCGCTCGACGGCGATTGCGCAACGGCGATTGCGGAAATTTTCAGCGAGGTCATCGTCGCGCCGGAGTTTTCGGCGGAGGCGCTGGCGGTTTTGCAGAAAAAGAAAAACTTGCGGCTGCTGCAGGTCGTGAAAAGTCCGTTGTCGGCACGGCCGTGGGACATGCGGAGCGTGGGCGCGGATTCTTTTTTGCTGCAGCAACGTGATTTGAAAATGACGACAGCAGCGGAATTGCAAATCGTCACCAAACGGCAGCCGACGGCGGCGGAGCTGAAGGCAATGCTGTTCGGCTGGCGCGTGGTGAAGCATTTGAAGTCGAACGCGATTCTTTACGTCGGCGAAGGCCGGACGCTCGGCACGGGCGCGGGCCAGATGAGCCGGGTGGACTCCAGCCGCATCGCGGTCTGGAAGGCCGGCGAGGCGAAGTTATCGCTTGCCGGCAGCGTGGTTTGCAGCGATGCGTTTTTTCCGTTTCCCGATGGACTCATCGCGGCGGCGGAAGCGGGCGCGAAGGCGGCGATCCAGCCCGGCGGTTCGGTGAAGGACGCGGAAGTCATCGCGGCGGCGGATGAACGCGGCATGGCCATGGCGTTCACCGGCGCGCGGCATTTCCGGCATTGACCCTCACCCCGACCCTCTCCCATCCGACGGGAGAGGGAGAATCGCTGGCAGTCTTTTGTGACAGCAGCGGGAATTTATTTCACCAGCAGGCAAATCAGCGCGATTTGCGCTGCGGCGACGGCGGCGAGCAGCAGCCATACGAACATTTCGCGTGTGCGCAGGCCGCGCATCCTGGCGGGCGCGAGCCAGAACTGAATTTTGGCGGAGCCGAAGGAGATGATGTCGCCGTTGCGAAGCCGCGCGGAAGTCTGCGGTTGTTCGTTGACGGCGGCAAAGGCGTCCGGCGCGGTTTCCAGCGTAAAACCCTCCCGTTTCTGAAAGCCGAGGGTGAGGTGACTGTCCCAGACTCCGGGTTCATCCAGACGCAAACCATCTTGAGCCGAGCGTCCGATGCTGAATGGAAAATGGCGGACGACCTGTATGTCGCCCGCCATTTTGCCCGAAAGAATGCGGAGTTGAATCATCACCAACGACGGCGCATCACCTCAATCTGATCGCCAGGATAAACAGGCGGATCGGGTGTCTTGCCGTTAAGAATGGCGTCGCAATCAATCTTGTAGCGCTTGCCATTGGCGCGGGTTAAAACAACATTTCGGCGGTTGGCAAAGTCGGTGAAATCGCCGGCGCTGGTGATAGCCTTGGTGACGGTGATCGGGCCGACGTAAATCTGACGGCCCTTGTTAAAAACTTCACCTCGAACATAAAACACACGGTCACCGGCTTTTACGGTGACAGTCAGATGCTTGTAAATGCCGGGAACGTAGAGATCATGGATGATGTCCTCCAGTTCACCGGTGGTTTTGCCGGCGGCCTTGACCGTGCCGATGTCGGACAAGGTAAAAGTTCCGTCGGCATTGATGGTCTTGTTCTGCGAATCCAACGGTGTGGGCAATCCATCGAAGGAAATGACGACAGTGTCGCCGACATGAAGAACGGCGGCTGGGGACGGGTCGCTATTGGTGCCATTTGAGGTTGGCGGATCCATAAGACCCGCATTATCCGTGGTGGCGCAACCCGCCAGCGTCAACGCCAGCAAAGGCAGGAGAACAAGCAAATTTCGGCTTATGAGTTGAAACAACTGAACGGCTAATAATTTCATCGGCGGTAATTCTTGGGGAAAAATAGCGGCTATCAATACTTTTGTTTGACACTGACTTCGGTGTCGGTGCCGCCGGCCGGTATCTGTGCGGTCTTGGCTTCGGCTTCCTGTTCGCTGGCGGTGCGGGTGTAATAGTAGTCGTGGTAGTAGCCGCTGTAGTAGTAGTAGCCTTCGTCCTGCGACATGTTGATGTTGTTGAGCACCAGGCCGACGAAGTTGCCGCCGACTTTTTCGATCATCTGCTTGGCGCGGATGGTCATCGGCTGCGGATAGCGGCGGTATTGGATGACCTGCATGACGAGGTCCACTTCACTCGCCAGAATCGAGGCATCGCTGACGCCGAGAATGGGCGGCGAGTCGAAGAAAATGAAATCGTAGCGCTGCTTGAGTTCGGAAATCAACTCTTTCATCTGTGCCGAGCCAAGAATGCCCATGGAACTGTTGGGCAGCCTGCCGCTGGCCATGAAATCGAGATTTGGCACCAACGTAGTCTGCACGACTTCGGCCAGGGCGTTCTGCTTGAGCAGGTAATTGGTCAGCCCAAGGTTGTTGGCCACTTTGAACAATTTGTGAAGCGTGGGACGGCGCAGGTCGGAATCCACAATCAACACGCGGTTGCCGGACTGGGCGAACACGGTCGCCAAGTTGATGGTGGTGGTGGACTTGCCTTCACCGGCACCGGCGCTGACGACAACAATGGTGTTGAGTTTTTCATCCTGCCGCGAGAACAGGAGGTTGGTGCGCAGCACCCGGTAAGCCTCGGCGTGCTTGCTTTCGGATCCCTCATCGAGCAGATACCCGATGTTTTGCGGAATCACGCCCAGCACCGGCGCCTGGAACGTGCGCTCAACATCGTCAATCGTCTTCACGCTCGTGTCGAGATACTCGATGAAGAATGCCAGGCCGACGCCCATGATCAGGCCGAAGATGAGGCCGAGGACAATGTTGACGGTCTTGTTGGGTCTTACCGGCGACTTGCCCGGCACGGCGGGGTCGGTGACCGTCACCATCGTGGTCGTTGGAATCTGCGCATCAATTTTCATGGCCGTGATCTTGGCATAGAGCAGATTATGCATGGCCTGGGCTTGTTGCAGTTTCCGCATTTCGTCGTAGTAAGGCTGGTCTTTGATGGAATTGTCAAAATCCGTTTTCTTGGCGTCCTCGACTTTTTGCTGGAGCATGTCGAGCTTGGCTTTCGTTGCACTCACTGAAGTCGCCAGTCCGGCCATGATGCCGGCAACACGGCTGTTGATTTGTTGATCCAGCTTGTCAATGACCACCTGGATGCGCGTTACTTCCATGCTGTTCGTGCCATAATCAACTTTCTTTTGCGACATGGCGACTTGTGCTCCATGAAGCTGGCTGAG
>DATCBW010000051.1:0-11339 GCA_036511615.1 Verrucomicrobiia bacterium
CCACGGCCATCGGCACGCACTTTTTCCGACGGCAGCAACGCCGCCACGACCTGCCATTGTTCGTTGGTCAGTTCCATCCATAACCATCTATAAATCAACCGCAAAAATTACAAGCCCTATTTATGAGATACGCTCTAACAATTTAGTCCCTCCCTTTGATGAAGACGGAAACGTTTGTCTTGGAAACCTTCAGTCGATTGGCATTTCGTTGATTGCTGGATTGGGGATAAAATATGGAGATCAGCTGCCAGACGACTTAAACATACAGAAGAAATATGACGAGCATCTAAAAAATGACATGCCAAATGCAAGAGTTACTAAATATGAAACACAAGAAAAACCAAGTGTCCTATTTTGCCCGAGCGATAAAAATAAAATACCGGCAACCAGTTGGGCCGATTTAAATACTCACAATATAAGCTATCAAATAAAGAATGGCGTCATCAGGGGAAGCACTGCGGCTTGGATAATTTGTCCGATACATGGTGTTGCGCTTTGTGGGGATCAAAAGATTAGAACCCTAGATGGCACGGAACTCTATCATTCGAATAGAGGTTGGATCCCAAGAAAAGAGATGACACCTGATGAATTGAGCAGTGAAACACTGCAAAATATTACATTTGATTTGATTCATATTGATGGTGCAAAAAATCAATGGGCTTTGGAAAATGGAAAAGTGGCCGGATCGATTCCAACCGAGGACGACCTTAAACCATATTTGTCTGGACGCTTTCCGGAGCACCCATCAGGTGGTCATTATATAATCAATCCTGTTGGGCAGAATCCTGAAAGCAGCACCGGCGTAAAGATGCCTTAGATAAATTACTTTTCCGCCACTGGTGCAGTCGCCCGTTTCACCATGATGGCCTCGACAATTTTGGCCGCCAGTTCGGGTTTTTCTTCCAGCGCCTTTTTCGCCGCATCCCGGCCCTGGCCGATGAGCGCGCCGTCGAATTGCAGCCACGCGCCTTTTTTTTCCACTGCGCCGCAGGTGATGCCCACGTCGAGGATGCTGCCTTCCTTGTCAATGCCGTGATTGTAGATGATGTCGAACTCGGCCTCGGCAAACGGCGGCGCGACTTTGTTCTTCACGATTTTGACGCGCGTGTGGTTGCCATAAACATTGCCGGCGGCGTCCTTGAGCTGGTCTTTGCGGCGGATGTCCATGCGGACGCTGGCGTAAAATTTCAACGCCTTGCCGCCGGGCGTGGTTTCGGGGCTGCCGAACATGACGCCGACTTTTTCGCGCAACTGGTTAGTAAAAATGCACGTCGTCTTGGACTTGCCCAAAATCGCGGTGAGCTTGCGCAACGCCTGCGACATCAAACGCGCCTGCATGCCCATCGTGGCCATGCCCATTTCGCCTTCGAGTTCCGCCTTCGGCACAAGCGCGGCGACGGAGTCAATGACGATGACATCAAGCGCGTTCGAGCGCGCGAGCGTTTCGCAAATGGTCAGCGCCTCTTCGCCAGAATCCGGTTGCGACACGAGCAGGTCGTCCAGATTCACGCCGAGCTTTTTCGCGTAGCCGGGATCGAGCGCGTGTTCCGCGTCAATGAACGCCGCGAGGCCACCGGCCTTTTGCGCGTTGGCGATGACGTGCAGCATCAGCGTGGTTTTGCCGGAAGATTCCGGCCCGTAAATTTCAATCACGCGTCCGCGCGGAATGCCGCCGACGCCGAGCGCGAGGTCAATTGCCAGTCCGCCGGTCGGGATGACATCAATTTTCACGTGCGCCCGCGCGTCGCCGAGGCGCATGATGCTGCCTTCGCCATAGGCTTTGGTGATGGATGAGATCGCGGCGTCGAGTTCGCGTTCGCGCGTCGCGGCGGCTTTGGATTCGACGGCGGGTTTTTCGGCGGGTTTTTCAGTTTTGGCGGCCATAAATAATTGTGGATTTCTTTTCGGGTTTGACGGAGGACAAAACTAGATAATCGGGCGGCGATAGTCAAACGCCGGATGCGCGGCTTTTCAGCAGCAGCGCGCCCCAGCCGACGAGAAAACCCACGCCGCCCACGGGCGTGACCGCTCCGAGCCAGCGCACATTCGTCACGGCGAACAGATAAAGCGAACCGGAAAAAAAGAAGATTCCGGCGAGGAAACTCCACCACGCGACGGCGGGAAAAGTTTTTCTCTCCGCGAGAATGAACAGCATCACCGCGTGGATGAAGTGGTAGAACACCGCCTTTTCCCAGATCGCGGTCGTGCCGTTCTGCGCGAGCAGATTTTTCAATCCATGCGCGCCGAACGCGCCGAGCGCGACGGCCAGAAGTCCGGCGGCGGCGGCGATGCGCGTGGCGGCGGTGCCGGTCATTTCAATTGGCGCCCGCCGCGTTGCGCTGCTGCAACTGGCGTTGCAGATAAGTGTCCGCCGGCGCTTCGAGCCAGGCCGTTAGCCAGATGTTGCCGAGCATTTGTGCGGCCTTCACCAACTGGCCGTCGAGAAACGGCAGGGCTTCCATGCCTTTGTCGCCGTCGCCGGTGAGCTGGCCGTCCTTGTCCATCTGGTAAAGCGGCTCGACGAATTTATTTTGCTCGACGAGATAGCCCACCACGTCATGAAAAATTCCGTCCGGCTCCGCCGCGTTGGCGATGCGCGTGGCTGGCTGGATTTTCCCGACGAGCGTTTCAACTTTTATGCCGCCGGTTTTTTTGAAATAGCCGCCGTCAATCCACGCGTGAAACGTCGTGCGCGTCGTAAAGCCCTTCGGATTGTCGCCAAACCAGCCGTTGAAATACTTCGTCGTGTGCAGCGGCTGCGAGCCGTCGCCCACATAATGTCCCATCACGCCCATCACATAAACGCAGTCCGCCTCGGCGTTGGCGATTTCCACCGGTGTGCCGCCATATTGCCGCATCGTCTTGAGCGTGCTGAAATCCGACTTCAATTTTTCGTAGTATTCCGTGATCGCCCACGGCAGAAATCCGTCCAGCTCGCGCGTGTGGTCGGCGTCCTTCGCCGGGTCAATCGCGGGAAACTTTTCCGGGTGCGCCGCCCGCGCCAGCGCAAGGTCGGCGACAAAATCATAGCGCAGCGGCGGCAGCGTTTCCGGCGTCAAACCGCACAACGGCAAATCCTCCAGATCAAAATAATGATCCGGCCCGTTGACGTGCTTCAACGGCAGGTCGGTCGTGTTCCGCCAGCGGTCCGGCTCGCCCGCGAGATAGGCGACGCGCGCCTTGAGCGCCGGCGTCATTTCAAATCCGCCAAAATCCGGCGGCAGCGACGCCAGCGCCAGTTCGTTGATCGCGTGATGGCCTTCGTAATCCCACGCGCCGGCATTCAGGACGATCGCGCCAAGCGCGACCGCCAGTGTGAAACATTTTTTCTTCATAATCATGTCCCTGTTTGAAATTTAATTTAGCCGACTCCGCCGCCATTGCAATTTCATTTCCCGGCCCCGAACTTTTCTTCCGCTCCACATCGGATGCAAAAGCAGTTTGCACTTTGGCGCGCGTTCGCGCATAAATTTGCGATGCTTGCGCGGATCTGTTCAGCGGCGGTCAACGGCATTGATGCCTATGCCATCGAAGTCGAGGTGAATTGCGGCTATGGCGACACGTTCATCGCGCTCGTCGGCCTGCCCGACGCCGCCGTCAAAGAATCGAAGGACCGCGTCTCGACCGCGCTCGCCAACTCCGGCTACAAATTTCCGATGGGCAAGACGACCATCAACCTCGCGCCTGCCGACGTGAAAAAGGAAGGGCCGAGCTTCGATCTGCCCATCGCGCTCGGAATGCTGGCCGCGAGCGAACAAATCGAAACGGATCAACTGGATCATTTTGTCGCCGTCGGCGAACTCGCGCTGACCGGCGCGGTGCGCTCGTGCAAAGGCGTTTTGCCGATTGCGCTGCGCGCGAAGGCGGATGGCAAAACCGGAATTTTAGTTCCGGCTGAAAATGCGGCGGAAGCGGCAGTGGTGGACGGGCTGAATGTCATCCCGGTCCAAAATCTCCGCGAGGCCGCGCAGTTTCTTGAAGGCGAAATTAAAATTGCGCCGACGAAGGTGGACATCGTAAAACTTTTCGAGCACCAGTCCGATGACGAGCATGATTTTTCTGAAGTCAAAGGCCAGGAAAATGTAAAACGCGCGCTGGAAATCGCGGCGGCGGGCGGACACAACGTCCTGCTCATTGGCCCGCCCGGCACGGGCAAATCCATGCTGGCAAAACGGCTGGCGACCATTCTGCCGCCGCTCACGCTCGCTGAAGCGCTGGAGACGACGAAGATTCACAGCATCGTCGGCCTGCTGAAATCCGGCCAGGCGCTGGTCACACAGCGTCCGTTCCGCGCGCCGCATCACACGGCGAGCGACGCCGGCTTGCTCGGCGGCAACATCAATCCCACGCCTGGTGAAATTTCCCTCGCGCACAACGGCGTTTTGTTTTTGGACGAGCTGCCGGAGTTCAAACGCAGTGTGCTCGAAACCATGCGCCAGCCGCTCGAAGAAGGCATCGTGACGATTTCGCGCGCGGCGGGCACGATGACTTTTCCTTCGCAATTCATGCTCGTCGCGGCGATGAATCCGACTCCAGATGGAAAAATGGCCCATGAAAGCAAGAGTTCGCCGCGCGAAATTCAAAATTATTTGGGAAGAATTTCCGGGCCGTTACTCGACCGGATTGATCTGCACGTCGAAGTGCCGCAGGTGAAATTCCGCGAAATTTCCGGCGACAAAACCGGCGAGACTTCGATGGAAATACGCACACGCGTTATTGCCGCGCGCCAGCGGCAGCAAAAAAGATTTGCGCACAAACCGAAGATTACCTGCAACGCGCGATTGGGGCCAAAAGAGCTGAAAGAATTTTGCGCGCTCGACGATGCGACGAAGGAGTTGTTAAAGATGGCGATGACCGAATTGAATTTCAGCGCCCGCGCCTACGACCGCATCGTGAAGGTGGCGCGGACGATTGCGGATTTGGCCGGCGCGGAAAATATTTTAAGCGAACATATTTCCGAGGCGATCCAGTATCGCTCGCTTGACCGGCAGTTGTGGACATGATTTTTGGGCACAATTCCTTGACCGTAGCGCCCTTTTATGAGCTAATCCTGTCGTTCAGAATGCTTTAATCGTGGGGCTGTCCTAGATAACACATCCTTTGCGTTATCTAGGACAGCCCCTAATTAAAAGACCCGATAACGGTTGTGATTTATTAGGATGCAGCAAATTTACAAAGGAATTGTAAAACGCAACGACTGTTTGATCATTGGGTGCGTTGCTCCCCGCCGTCCTCGACCGCGCCATCTAAGACCGCGTCTGAAAATGCATGAAAGCTGAGGAATCAAGCCAGCCGGCGGAGTTGAATTCGGATCATGGCGATATAGATCCAGGCCACGGCACTGGATTCGGTGGTTTCGTAATCGCGCACGAGTCGGCGCTGGTGCATCAACCAGCCGAAGGTGCGTTCCACGACCCAGCGGCGCGCCAACACTTTGAAGCCTTTGGTCGTGTCGGAGCGTTGAATGACCTCGACCTCCAGTTTGGGGCGGCGTCCTTTGACCCATTGGGCGAAGGCCGCGCCGGTGTAGCAGCCATCCCACCCACAGGAGACGCAACCAGGTGAACCAGCCCAAGACGCGGCCCAAAAGCAACTGAACTCCGGCGCGTTCGGTGATGTTGGCTGGGGTCATGACCACGCCGAGCACCAACCCCAACGTATCCACCAGCAGATGCCGCTTGCGGCCTTTGATCCGTTTGCCGGCGTCATACCCCACGGAGCCGCCATGACCCGCCGACTTCACACTTTGACTGTCCAGAATCGCGGCCGTGGGCCGGCTGCGTTTGTCGTGGGTTCGCCGCACGAGCGTGCGCAACGCGTCGTTGAGGATGGCCCACTGGTGGTTGAGCGTCCACTGCCGGAAAATATGATAAACAGTTTTCCACGGGGGAAAGTTGATGGGCAGATAGCGCCAAGGGCAGCCGCATTTGACGACATAGAGGATGGCATCCAGGATGCGCCGCCGGTCGGCGGGTGGGCGTCCGCGTTTGGCGGGTTTGGGGAGCATCGGTTGGAGGTAAGCCCATTGGGCATCGGTGAGGCTGGTTTCATAGATGGCGTTTTTCACGCCCCAACTGAAGCTGCGCTTAAAATGAGGCGCCGGATTCGCGGGCGGATGTCAATCCATTCTTCACTTTCCTTTCACTCGGCGTCCAGCAGACCACTCAAATCCCAAGCAATTTCCCGAAAACCGATTATTCAGACGCGCTCTAAGCAGAATTGTGAACTGACAAGTGAGCCGGTATCACGGATGATGTCCACGATGAACATCCAACAGGCGACCCGGCAGTATGAAACGTGGCTGGCCGGTCACGTCCGCGTGGTCAAGAGCGACCTAGGCACCAAGCATGAGTTGATGGCGCAGGATGCGTTTTTGTTTCTGCGCGGCACATTCTATCGCTGGATGCAGCTTTTCCCGGCACTTTGCCCGAAGCTGGCCGGCGCACCCACGGTGCTGGCGGTTGGCGATTTGCACGTGGAAAATTACGGCACCTGGCGCGATGCCGAGGGACGGCTGGTGTGGGGCATCAATGATTTCGACGAGGCGTTTCCGTTGCCTTACACGATTGATCTGGTGCGATTGGCCACGAGCGCCCGGCTGGCCATTGAGCTTGGTCATTTGTCACTGGTCCCGGCCAATGCTTGCGCGGCGATTCTGGACGGTTACACCAAAGGTTTGGAGGATGGCGGTGAACCTTTTGTGCTTGCCGAGAAGCGTCCCTTGCTGCGCGAGTTAGTCACCAGCCGGCTGCGCGATCCGACCCTTTTCTGGGAACAATTCGCGGCCCTCCCAACGATCAGACCGGTGCCGGCGAAGGTGATGTTGATGCTCAAACAGGCCATGCCGGAACGCGGCATTGCTTTCCGTGTGGCGCATCGGCGGGCAGGGCTGGGGAGCCGGGGCCGGGAACGGTTCACCGCCATTGCCGATTGGCGCGGCGGCAAAATCGCGCGTGAGGCGAAAGCGTTGCTGCCCTCGGCCTGTGCCTGGGCAGGTGGATTGTCAATCAACGAGATTTACTATTCGCGGATCCTGTCAAACGCGGTTCGCATGCCGGATCCATTTCTCGTGGTGAAGGACGGGTGGGTGTTGCGGCGGTTGTCGCCTTATTGCAGCCGGATCGAGTTGTGGCAGTTGCCACGCGGCCATGATGAAGAAAAGTTGCTTCGGGCGATGGGACGTGAACTGGCCAATGTCCATCTCGGCACACGCCGGGCAGTGGCAGCGGTGCGTCGGGATGTGGCGCAGCGGAAATCGAAATGGCTGCGCCAGGCCGCCGAGGTTATGACCGATGCCACTCTCAAAGATTGGAAGGAATGGCGAAAAAGGACGCGCTGAAGTGTCCCGCCATCATCATTGCCACGTTCATTTCGAGGTGGCTTGCACATACTCCTTGAAAGAAGGAGAATGTGTCTGCGCGACAAGCCGCAATTGATATGAACCGCACACCAGACATTTCATGTCGAACTTGCGAAACGGACTGGCCAGCGGTGTTTGACGGGGCTGGTAATCTTCCCGGCGCTGAAACCAGCGTGCGGTATTCATGCCCGCATTTTACACTGTTCCTGGGACAACGGCGGGCCAAGGCATATAAAGTTTTCGCGGATGACTCGGATTGCCCCGCTGCCATTCCCAGCCTAGCTTGTCGTTACTGGCTGTATGTTTGTGTTTGTTGTGGTGAAATTTATTTACCGAACATTTTTGCCACGATGAAGATGATGAAGGCTCCAAAAAGACCGCCGCCGGCGAGGAGATAAACCAAGGAAAAGCCAACCGCACCAAACATCGGGATTATTGCGAGTCCAATCATAGGTAGAAATGATTAATTGTTTGGCAGCCCTGCAACCGCTTGGCATAGTCGCAGAGCCGTTGTTTTTTACACCAAAGCTTCTTCCTGTTTACGGCTGGAATTGACGGGGCGAACACCCCGGCGCAAATTCGCGGGTCTTTTGTCCGAAACGCCGTTCTCCGATTCATTTTTGTCGCAGCCGCACAACGCTTCCTCATTGCTGCTGGCCCGCGCCAATTCCATGAGCTTTTTGTCGGCGGCTTTTTCCTCGGCGAGAATTTCCTCAATCAAATTGGCGGCCTCTTTGTTTCCCAACAGTCCCGCCCATTCATGCAGGCAACCATAAGAAGCAATTTCGTAATGCTCGACTTTTTGACCGGCGGAAATCAATGCGGCGTTGATCGTGGGTTCGCCTTTATTTTCGGCGGCAATTTCACCGCCTTCTTTTAGAAGTCCCACCGTCGCTTCACACTTTTTTGCCTTGGCGGTTTCGCTGAAGGATTGGAATACTTTTTCCAGTTTCGTCACCTGTCCTTTGGTTTCTTCCAAATGGCCTAAAAATGTGGCCTTCAACTTTGGACAAGTTGCGGCCGTGGCCAGTTTTGGAAGGGCTTTGATGATGCGATGCTCGGCGTCATACATATCCTTCAGTTCGTCCAGAAATAAATCTTTGAGTGTTTTCATTTTGTTTATCAGGTATTGATTTGTTCGCGTTTATTCCTGCGGTCAAGTTCGTCTCAATCGCGGGCAAAATTTCGGCTATTACCGGCTATTTTGTCAGCTTTTCGAGCTGCGAAATCCGCCTGCCAAAAAGATGATAAGGCATATCAGCAGAATCAGGCCAAGCCCGCTGCCGCCGATGACGGGACCGCCGAAGTAAAACCCGCCACCACCAAACAAGAGAAGTAGAACCACGATGATTAATAATGTATTCATATGCCTTTAAGATAACCCGCCGTTGCACGGTTGCTATGGGGTGTAACCCTACCGCCAAGAATTTCACGAACCCAATTGTGGCTCATTTCAGTTGTCAGTTGTTTTGGAATTGCCCTGCGGCCAAGGTGGTTCAGCCGCAGGGACAGTTGTGACCATCACCGGCCAGCACCAGAATACGCGGCCATGGTCGGCTGCGCGATGCGGTCGGTTGACTTATGCTCCTTTGGTGTTGAAGCCTCCCCCGTAGTGCAGATGTCCTGCGCTCCGGCTTTGGTGAAGATGTCCTTGGCGCGTGAAATTTCCGCTGAATTGTCGGTGTGAACCGAGATGAGGATGTTGCCTTCCTTGATCTTACCTTCGTAACGCTTGGCTTCGAGTTCAGGAATACCCAGGCCGATAAGTCCGCCCGCGATGCCGCCGACAGTTGCTCCTATGGCCACGCCGCTCAACGCGGCAATAATGGGACCGGCAGCGATGAATGGCCCGACTCCCGGAATGGCCAGCGCGCCAATCCCGGCGATCCAGCCCAACGCTCCGACGACGACACCACCCGTGACCGCGCCAGTGACTGCACCCTCTGGCGCCTTGGTGTTTTTCTCATGCGCGAAGTCATGGCTCGTGCCTTTGTCGGCGAACAAGGCCGAAATGGAGTTATTGGAAAAGTTTGCGTTTTTGAGTTGCCCGACAATTTGATCCGCCTGATGACGGGAAGTGGCGATGCAGAATACAGATTTTTTTGACATAATAATTTCTTTTTTGGTTTGGTTGTGTTTGTTGGTGACCGAATTAGTTAAGGCTGGTGGTGTTCTGCGTGACTTCCAATTGGTTGTCCACATTGCTGGATTGCGCAATGCGATTCGCGATGTCACCGATTTGACGCTTTTCATCGGCGGTGTTGACCGGCCCGCGCAGGGTGACATGGCCATTCATGGTGATGATCTTCACGTTTTTGGCGTCCATAGACATTCCATCGGTAGCGATGATTTCCTTGCGAATTTGTGCCGTGGTATCAATGTCGGCCTGGCTGTTGCCCTGATCGAGCGGCGTCAGAGTGCTGCTGTCACGGTCACGGATATTGCGCGCGGTGTTGTCCGGTTGAGCAGTCGCATCGGTGTTGAAGTAAGGTTCAACTTTGTAGGCGTGATAAACGCCAATGGCATAACCGGACTGGTTGAAATCGGGCCATTCGCTGGATTTGAAGTGCGGCGAATTGGCCAGCATCTCCTTTGAGGTGTCCAGTTGGAGACTGTCATGTTCCGTATTATATCGCAGAGCGGTTGGCGGCACGGCACTCAACTCGCCGTCCATCCCCATGTATCCGCCCGACGAAATGATGACCGCAACAATGCGACCACACGATAGATCCACTATGAAGTTTTTTACGCTGCCGACTTTCTCATTCTGCAAATTGTTCACCGAGGTGCCCATGAGCTTGCTCGCCTTCTGCACATAACCCAAGTTTGACCACGAAGATTTTGCTCCGTTGCCATTCGAGTAGTAAGTGCGCGTCCAAGTCCCATCCGGGTTGCGGGTTGAAATATTGTTGTATTGCTCCTCCACTTTACGGGCTACTTCCATATTATGCGCTGTATCCACCGGGTGCCCGCCAGCTGTATTGATGGTGCCATCCATGTTGCGGGGCAGTGAATTTGCAAATGCTGCACTGGTTCCATGTCCGTCTTGGTTGTCAACGAAGTAAGGTTGCTGGCCGTAATAACCATAAACTTCACTCACCCGGTTGGACTGGGTGTCTTCGTCCCAATTCGCGGTGTTACATTTCGGTGCGGCATTAAATTTCTCCATGCTGGCATCGAGATGAAGGGCTTTCTGGCCGACCTCGTGATGCAACGCTCCCGGCGGCACCGGTGTTAGCGTCTTGCCCATGCCGAGAAATCCGCCGCTGGAAATTATCACCTGAACAATCCGGCCAGACTCCACATCCACTGCGAGATTCTCCACCTTGCCGAGCTTTTCGTGCTGATAGTTTTTAACGGTCATCCCGATGATGTCGCTGGCTTTAGCCGTGTCTTTTAACTGGTCACGATGTCCTTGTGCCATCCGTAGACGAGGGGATCCGGTTTCATCCATTTTGGGATTTAATGTGTGTTGAGCCAGAGTCGAGAATGCCAGAACCGAGGCGGCAGAGGCGCTGATGACGATTTGTAAGTTTCGTTTCATATAGTTTTTTCTTTCATGCTTAAATTTTTGCAAAGAATTTTTCTTTGTCAGAGCGTTCACAGTATTCAGGGAACCGCTCCTGTGCTATGGGGTGTTTCCCTATCTCGAATCAAGGCGGGTTTCCGAAGCCATTCAATATCGCTCGCTCGACAGGCAGTTGTGGACGTGAATTTGTGTGCCTGCGGCGAGTGCCGGCGCAAACAACAATTCGTCGCAGGTCAGATTCATGGTTGCTGGGTCTTCATATACAATTCCGGTTGAAAAGCTCATGACTCATCGTCCGTTGTTGTCTTTGCTAGAGCGTATCTCATAAATAGGGCTTGTAATTTTTGCGGTTGATTTATAGATGGTTATGGATGGAACTGACCAACGAACAATGGCAGGTCGTGGCGGCGTTGCTGCCGTCGGAAAAAGTGCGTGCCGATGGCCGTGGGC
>DATCBW010000052.1:0-12682 GCA_036511615.1 Verrucomicrobiia bacterium
TTGAAATCCCAGCCGCTTAAAACGGCGATGCTGCCAGTCGCGCCAGTCGGCGGATGCGCGCCGCCGGTGGAAACGGTCGTGGAGATGACATAACCATGCTTGCCGCCCGCGAGTTGTTCGTAAGAATTCAAAACATTCAACACGCCTGCGCCATAACGGGTGTCGAGCGGTGACGGAGAGATGTTCGTCCAGTCGGTGGGCTTGACTGCACCGTTGAGCAGGAGCGCTTTGATGGTGCGGATGTCAAAGGCGGAATTGGTGTCGCCGCCGCCGTCGCCGCGCAGGCTGGCCTGCATGAGCAACGCCGCCGCCCCGGAGACTTGGGGCGTGGAAAAACTGGTTTCGCCCGCCGGCGCCGTGATGTCCGGTTTGGCGCGTCCGTTGTCCAGCGTCGGCCCGTAGCTCGAAGCGCCGTCATAGGCGCCGACACTGACGCAGTTGTAACTGGTTCCGGGCGGACTCACCGGGCCGCCGTTGTTGGCGGCGGAAACGAACAGCGTGTGATATTGCGCGGCGTAATTGTCATAGGCGGTGTCAAACGACTGTTGTCCATTGGCAGGCACGTTGACGAACCCAAAACTTTGGTTCACCACCGGGTCATTGATGTTGGCAGCCGGGAGGTTGACAACATAATTGCCGGCAACCGTATAACCTTGGACAAAATAATTCGCGTCATAATTGTCCACATGAGCCACATTCGTTGCCACGCCAGACGCAGGTCCGAAGAAATAATCGGCCACGTCTTCCGCGTGCCATGAATTCGTTCCCAGGCTGTTCGGATAGGTGGTGGCCGAACCGGCGCTGGAGATGTAGGTGAACAGCGACACCGGCTGTCCGACATTCGCGGGATTCACTTCAAACGTCGGGGGATTATTGGTCAATTCGCCCTCCGGCATCGCCACGCGAATGCCCGTGCCGTCCAGGTGGGTGGTCACCGCGCGCAAGGCGGTCACGCCAATCTGATCCAGCAACTGTGAATACGACGCCAACTGGCAGGAAAAAAGGACGCCGACCGAAGTAAAAACAACCTTAACTATTGGCAAGCTTCTCATATATGGCTGGCAGGAAAATAATCCAGCATTTCCAAAATGCAAATTGCCGCAGGAAACTGCCGACGGTTTCGTTGAGCCAAGCGCCGCGAACAAACAAAACTTTTGCCAACCTTACTGATCCAATTGCACCCGATAAAAACCCGCGTTGCCCGTCATGGTCAGGGGCCACTGGATGACTGAATTTGTTGCGGGAATTGTCGCTACGGTTTGAAACGGGACAGCCAAATTCGTGGTGGTTTGCAAATCGTATTGGCGGCCGGGAATCGCCGGCCACGAAAGAACCGGTGGTGTGCCGGCCAGCGTGAGCGTGAAGGCAGGAAGAATCCGATACCAGACTGTCTGGGTTTGATAGCGGTTTCCGGCCTGGTCGGTGATGAGCGCGTAAAATGGATGCAAGCCCAAACCCAAGTAAGCGGCGGACACAGCAAAGACGGCGGCGGCTTGATTCGTGGCCACGCCAACGCTGCCGCCCGTGCTGAACAACTCAATGCACGCGATGTTGTTGTTATTGGCCGTCACCGTGAATTGCAGTTGCTGGTCCAGCGCGGCGTTGGTGCCGGCGGGCAGCGCGGTCAATGTCGCGTTCAGACTTGTGTTTTGAATCTCCACGTTGCGCACCACGCGGGTTTGAGTTTCCACGCTGGTGCCTTCGTAGGCAACCGCCGTCAATTGATGCCACCCGTCGGGCAGTTGCGTGGTGTCGCACGCAAAATTCACCGCCAGCGAATCCGCGCCCGAACTCACATAGAGATGATTGCGCGGCCGGAGATCGCTGACGTTGTCCGCCAGCGGATTCGTGCCAATGGGCGTCGCCTGCAGATTGGTGGAGGTTTTCAGCATGGTCTGAATCTGGGCGGCCAGCCAGCCCGGCGCGCGGGCATACAGCAAAAATTGCGCAGCGGAATCGTCATAATATAAATCCGACGCGAACAGGCCGTCCGCAGATTGCAGTGCGTTCGTGCCGTTAATCAGGTTCATCAAATTCTGCGCGAAGTTGCCGATGCCGGTGTTTGCCGGAGTGTTGGTTAAATCGAGCGTCACCTTGTCGCCGTTGGTTTTGATGACGGTGAACTGCAGCCAGTCTCCAACAACGGGCGCATTGGAAATTGTCACGACCTGATAACCCGTGGCGACAGTGTCCAGAAATGCCGGACGCGCTGCGGTCAACCGTGTGGTCAAAGCGGAGGCGGAGCCGATGGCGGAACTGGCGCTCACGGTGACGTTGCTGCCGGGAACATTGACCGCCAGCGATTGCAGTTCAATCCGGTCGCCGGCGGAGAAGGCCAGCACCTGCGTCAAATTTGTTTGCAGATTCAATGCGTCCGCCAGTCTCGCCGCAACGACGGCCAGCGTGGCATTGGCTGGCACGGTATAGTTGATGGCGTTGCCGTTCAGCGTAGCCGTCAGAACATTTCCGGCGGCGGGCGGCAGATTGGTCATTGTCTGAAAGAAAGTGCCGTCCACAAACAAATCCACTTGTGCCAGCGGCAGGTTGTTGGCGGCGGCGGTGAAGGTGAGGCTCAAATTAGTTTGCCCGCTCAACACAGTGCCATTGGTCAGCGAACTCCAGCCGGCACCGCCGGGCCGGGCGAACGGCGCGGCGAGCGGTTCGCCCACAAACAATCCTTCAAACGGGTTCAGCAGACTTTGGTAATAAGCCTCGGCCAGCGAAAATCCGCGCGTCTGATAAAAATAATCCACCGGGTCTGGAAATTTCTGCGTGTAGTTGCATGGTTCCACCACCGTGCCATAACTTCCCGACGCGCCCGCTTCCAAAAACGCCAGCGCCGGCGTCTGCCCGCTGTTCTCCAAAATGTCGCCGGCAACGGACGTCAGCGTGTCGGCCAGACCGCCGGAAACAAACGCATTCGTTTCCAATGAATAGACCGCCAGCCCCGTCAGCAGGCCGAAAAGATTCGTGAAGGCAGTGGAATCGCTGTCAATGCGGGTCACTCCGTAGTTGCCCGCCACCTGGTTATCAAAAACTGAATTATCGAATTCCAAAAAGCGGACGTTGCGGGCCGGGTCGCCGGTTTTGGCGAGATAAATGGTTTGTGTCGGATAAGAATGGTCCGCCGCCACGCTGCGTTTGAGAATGTTTTCAACCCCGGCCAGAGTCGTGTCCGTGAGCATCATGGCGAGAAAAGAATTGGTGGTGGCGGTGTCTGGCTTCGCCATGCTGAAGGGCAGTTCGGAGTAGGCGTAGCTGTTGGAGGAATCATCCGGCAGCGAACAGGAGGGAATGCCGATCACCGGTGCGCCGTAGGTCTTGAATCCGTAAAACAGCGCCGCAGTGGTGCTGTTCACGTTTGAACCATCCGTCACCCGGTAGGGAATGTCCATGGAAAGCAGCACATACTCCGCCTGATTGGTCAGCCCGCGACTGCCGATAATGGCCAGCAGAGGGTTGAGCAGATAAGTTTGAAAATCAGCCGGACTCCAATTGATGGAACCGCCTGTCCAGCCGGTCATGCGCAGCACATTTTGGGGCGGCACGCCGCGCAACTCGCAATAGTCATTGCCCAGTTGCACCGAATTGGTGCTGTTCTGATTGACCACCACGATCACGTTCAAACCGCTGCCGCCCGCCCAAACCGTTTGGCACGTCAGCAGCATGGCCAGCCCGGCCAGGTGGCGAATCAATCGTTTCATCAAAGCTTCCGAAGGTTGCGCTGGAAAATAATCCGCGCCGGGTGAAAAGTCCAACGCATCGCGCAAAGCGCACTGTCCTAATTTGAAATTCGGAGCGCGAGTTGTCCCAACTCGCAGCGCGGGCCGACCGGCCAACGGTGGAAAAACAGGACGCGCCTTTTTCAATCCAACGCGCGGCGGCTTGAGCCAAGCCCCGCTTCGTCAAATTCGGACACTGCCGCGCAAAGCGCATTTCATTTTTTCCGCCCGCAGGCTAAACTGCCGCCGTGTCCGAAACGCTCGTCGTCAACGAAATCTATTTGAGCCTGCAAGGGGAAAGCACCTTCGCCGGCCTGCCGTGCATTTTCATCCGGCTCACCGCCTGCGACCTGCGCTGCTCCTACTGCGACACGGCCTACGCCTTCACC
This sequence comes from Verrucomicrobiia bacterium, assembly GCA_036511615.1. Lineage (GTDB taxonomy): Bacteria > Verrucomicrobiota > Verrucomicrobiia > Limisphaerales > UBA11358 > UBA11358. The sequence goes on from DATCBW010000052.1 coordinate 4,112, forward strand.
GAGGGAAAAAAGAAATCACTCGTGGAAATTCTGGCGGAAGTGAAGCGTTTCGCCGCGCCGTTTTCCGTCCATCAACCATCAACTAAAAACCATCAACTCCCTCTGGTCGAACTGACCGGTGGCGAGCCGCTCCTCCAGAAAAATTCACTGCCCCTGATGAAATTGCTCTGCGACGACGGCTTCACCGTTTTGATTGAAACCAGCGGCGCGCATGACATTTCAAAAATTGATCCGCGCGTCCACCGCATCATGGATTTGAAATGTCCTTCCAGCGGCGAGGCGGAGCGGAATCTCTTTGCGAACATTGCGCATCTCAAAGCGAGCGACGAAATCAAGTTCGTCATCGGCACGGTTGAAGATTACGAGTGGGCCAAACAACAAATCGCCGCGCACCGGCTGGACGCCGTCTGCCCGCTGCTGTTTTCCTGGGTGCATCCGCTCGCGCCGGAGCAGCAGAGCAAGGTGTTGAAACCGGTTCCCGCCGGTCAGACGCCGGTTTCGCGCCGTGACCTCGCGGAAAAAATCATCGCCGACGCGCTGCCCGTGCGGTTCCAAATCCAGCAGCACAAAATCATCTGGCCGCCGGAACAACGCAGTGTTTAGAAATTTACGATTTACGATTTACGATTTACGATGGGAAAGTTGCCGGTGCGCAAATCAAAAATCTGAAATCGTAAATTTGTGGCGGACACCAAAAAAATTCTCCAGCAGTTGCGTGACTTTGAATCGCGCAACGTCACTTTCCTTGAACCCGACGGTTCCTGGCCGGTTGTCTGGGAACGCGCCAAAGGCGTTCACGTCTGGGACGCGGACGGGGGAAAATATCTGGATCTGACCGCCGCGTTCGGCGTCGCCGCCGCCGGCCACGCCAATCCCAGTGTTGTCAAAGCCGGGCAAAACCAGATGGCCAGACTGCTGCACGCGATGGGCGACGTTCATCCGCACGCGTTCAAGGCACAGCTCGCGCGGGAGTTGAGCCGCATCACTTTTGAACGCTGGGGCAAAAAAACCGGCAAAGTCATCTTCTCCAATTCCGGTTTTGAAGCCGTCGAATCCGCGCTCAAGACGGCGGTGCTGGCCACCATGCGAAACGGCATCGTCGCCTTTGAAGGCGCGTATCATGGACTCGGCTACGGCGCGCTCAACGCCACGCACCGGAATTTTTTCCGCGGCCCGTTCCGGGCGCAGTTGCGCGAGTTCGGACACTTCGCGCCGTTTCCAAAAAAATCCAGCGACCTCGCCGCCGTTGAATTTCAAGTCCGCCATTTTTTCCGCCGTGAACGCATCGGCGCGGTTCTCATCGAGCCCGTGCAGGCGCGCGGTGGCATCCAGGTGCCGCCGCCGGGATTTCTGCCGCTGCTCCGAAAACTCTGCAACGAGCACGACGTGCTGCTCATTCTCGACGAAATTTACACCGGCTTTGGCCGCACCGGAAAATGGTTCGCCAGCGAACACAGCGGCGTGATTCCCGATTTGATCTGTCTCGGCAAGGCGCTCACCGGCGGTTTTCCGTTGTCCGCCTGCATTGGTCGCGCGGATTTGATGGACGCCGCCTGGCCAGCCTCGACGGGTGAAGCGATTCACACCAGCACTTTCCTCGGCCATCCCGTCGGCTGCGCCATGGCGCTGGCGCAAATCGCGGAAATTGAAAAATTGAAACTGCCCGAACGCAGCGCGGAACTGGGGAAATTTTTGCTCGAAGAACTTGCCATCCTCCATCCTCCGTCCTTGATCCGTGTCTCGGCCCGTGGACTTGGTTTGATGGCTGGCGTGGAACTGAATCTTCCCGACGGCAAGCCCGCCACCGAAGCGGCGCTGGCCGCAATCAAAACGCTGCTGCAGCGCGGCTTCATTTTCCTGCCCGAAGGCGAACACGCGAACGTCATCAGCTTCACGCCGCCGCTGACCATCACCAAGGCGCAACTTGGCAAAGCCGTCGCCGCGCTCGCTGAAGTTTTAGCCACACATTGACACAAATGAAATACGGATTTGAAGAATCGCGCGAAGCCCGCAAAGGCCACAAAGAAAAATTCCTTCGCCAACTTCGCGCCCTTCGCGCGAAATATTTTTCCCGATGAAACTTTCCGAGATGCGCGAACTGCTGGAACGGCGCGGGATTCAACTCACGAAATCCCTCGGCCAGAATTTCCTGCACGACGGCAACCAGCTCCGCCGCATCGTTGACTCGGCGGAACTGACACCGGCGGACAAGGTGCTGGAGATCGGCCCCGGTCTTGGCCCGCTGACGGAACTGCTGCTGGCAAAAGCGGGCGAGGTGCTGGCGATTGAGCTGGATGGACGACTCGTGGAGGTTTTGCAGGAAAGATTCAAACCCCTCACCCCGTCCCTCTCTCCATCGGATGGGGAGAGGGTGTCCGGCAGGACGGGTGAGGGGAAATTTGAACTGCTCCACGCCGACGCGCTCGCCTTTCTCAAGCGCGAGCCGCGCGACTGGAGCGGTTGGAAACTCGTGGCCAATTTGCCGTATTCCGTCGCCTCGCCGATTTTGGTGGAGCTTGCCGCCGGTGTTCGCGCGCCGAAAATGATCGTGGCCACGCTCCAATTGGAAGTGGCGAAGCGGTTGATGGCGCAGGCGGACGACGACGATTACGGCGTGCTGACGCTGCTGGTGCAGCTCGATTTTGCGCCGCGCGACTGGTTCAAGATTCCACCGGAATGTTTTTTTCCGTCGCCGGACGTGGATTCCGCCTGCGTGATTCTGGAACGTCGCGCACAGCCGCTGCTGCCGGAACACCTGCGCGCGGGTTTTGTGAAAATTGTGAAACGCTCGTTCTCGCAACGACGCAAGATGATGCTCAAACTGTTGAAAGCAGACTGGCCGAAGGAAAAGCTGGAAGCTGTGTTCACCGGGCTGAACATTTCGCCGCAGGAACGCGCGGAGAAATTGAGCCTGGAACAATTCGTGGCGTTGACGGAAAAACTTTTTTAGCCGCGGATGTTTTTGCCCGGCCACCGTGTCAGGTCTGTTCGTTTTCCGTGCTGACCGGCTGGACGTCGCCTTTCAGTGCGCCCATTAGCGCGTGCCACGAAAGAATCGCGCACTTCACGCGCGCCGGATATTTGTGGACGCCCGCGAACACCGCGAGTTTGCCGACATCGCCGTTCACCTTGCCGGTCGTGACCATTTCGCGCACCTGCTCGAACGTTTTTTCCGCCTCGGCCTTGGTTTTGCCTTTGACGTTGTCGGTCAGCAGCGACGCCGAGGCTTTCGAAATGCAGCAGCCCGAACCGACGAAGCTCGCGTCCTTGATCACGTCGCCGTCCAATGCGAGAAACAGTTTCAATTGATCGCCGCAGAGCGGGTTGTGACCCTGCGCCGAACAGGTCGCCGCCGGCATTTCGTGGAAATTGCGCGGCTGCTTGCAGTGGTCAAGGATGACCTGCTGATAAAGGTCGTTCAGGTCGTCGAACATTTTTCACCTTCCGAGCAAATGCGGATTCGCCTCAAGCCGATCCCAAACCAGCTTGTCAATCACCTCGCGCGCCGGTTCGCACTTGATGCGATCAATGATTTCGCCGGCAAACGCGTGGATCAGCATCTGCCTCGCCATGTCCGTGCCGATGCCGCGCGACCGCAGATAAAAAATGCTTTCATCGTTCAACTGGCCGATGGTCGCGCCGTGCGTGCATTTCACGTCGTCGGCGTAAATTTCGAGCTGCGGTTTCGTGTCGGCGGTCGCATCGTCGGAGAGCAGCAGGTTTTTGTTCGTCTGCTTCGCGTCGGTCTTTTGCGCGACGGGATGGACGTAAATCCGCCCGTGGAAAACGCCTTTCGATTTGTCGTCAAGAATGCCGTTGAAATACTCGTGGCTTGCGCAATGCGGCTGCGCGTGTTCGACAATCATGTGATGGTCGGCGAGCTGTTCATCTTTTGTGAGGTAAAGGCCGTTCAAAATACATTCGAGACCTTCGCCCGCGAGTTTGGTGCGGATGTTCGTGCGTGACAGTTTTGCGCCGAGCGCGAACGAATGGACAGTCACATTGCTCGCACGACCAAATTCGCCCGCAATCGTCGCGATGTGATACGCGTCCGCCGCTTCATCCTGCAGTTTGACGTGTTCAACTTTGGCGTTGTCGCCTGCGAGAATTTCCGTCACGGCATTCGTGAAGTAAGCGACGTTGCCGGTGCTGATGTAACTTTCCACGACGGTCAACTTGCTGTTTGCCTCGGCGATGACCAGATTGCGCGGTAAAATTGTTTCGCCATTTTGTTTCGCGGATGAAATGTAAATCAACTGAACTGGCTCGGCGACGGAAGCGCCAGCGGGAACAAAAATGAAAGCACCATCGGTGAAAAACGCCTGATTCAACGCGGCGAAAGTATTGCTCGCCGTGTGCGCGTATTTGCCGAGATGTTTTTCGATGAGCGCGGAATCCTTCGCGAGCGCGGCGGAAAGATTTTCAATCCGCACGCCACCGGAAACTGGTTTGATGCTGGAAAGTTTCGCACAAAAAAATCCATTCACAAACACGAGCCGATGGCCGGTGAGTTTGGCAAAAGCGGATTCATCAATCAGTTTGCTCTCCGCGCCGTTCACGGAAACATCCTGCGCCAATTGGAAATTTAATTTTGTAATCGGCGCGACATTCGTGAAGCGCCAATCTTCGTCGCTCAACTTGGGAAAACCGAGTTCGGCAAAGCTCGCGATGCCTGCTTTGCGCAGCGGCAAAAGCCATTTCGGCTGCGACGATGTGGATTCAAGCTGCGAAAATTTTCCAACCAGCAATTCCGTCCCGTTGTTTGTTTTTTGCGTCATAGTTAACTTTCTATCGAACGAACAGTTTTCCATGCAAACGCGCTGCGTGCAAATTAAAAACTCGACGCAAAAGGGGTCGCACGAAGGGCGCGAAGCTGGCGAAGAGGATTAAATTCTTATCCGAACCTTCGCGACTTCGCGTCCTTCGCGCGAAATAAATTTTACGTTTGCTCACTCGGCTGGCAACCTGTCCGCCATGTTGTCACAGGAAGAAATCCAGAACGCGCTCAAATCCGTCAAATACCCCGGCTATTCGCGCGACATCGTTTCGTTCGGCCTCGTCAAAGAAATTTCCGCCGCCAACGGCGCGGTCAGCGTCACGATGCAATTGACCTCGCCCAATCCCGAAGCCGCGCAACAAATAAAAATTGAAAGCGAGCGTGTCCTAAAAAATCTTCCCGGCGTGAATCACGTTCACGTCGAAGTGCGCCAGCCCGCTGCCGGACAATCTGCGCCGACAAATCCATTTGCGAATCAAAATAAAGTTTCCGGCGTGAAACGCATCATCGCCATCGCCAGCGGCAAAGGCGGCGTCGGCAAATCCACTTGTTCCGTGAATCTCGCGTGTGCGCTCACGCATCTCGGCGCGAAAGTCGGTTTGCTGGATTGCGACATCTACGGGCCGAGCATTCCGCTGATGATGGGCGTTCACGAAAAGCCGACGGTCAACGAAGCCGAGCGCCTCGTGCCGCCGTCCAACCACGGCGTGAAAGTGATGAGCATCGGCCTGCTCGTCACGGACGACCAGCCGGTGATCTGGCGCGGGCCGATGATCACGAAAACCATCCAGCAATTTCTCCTCGCCGTCGAATGGGGCGAACTGGATTTTCTGCTCGTGGATCTGCCGCCGGGCACGGGCGACGCGCAGTTGTCGCTGTGCCAGACCGTGCCGCTCGACGGCGGCGTCATCATCAGCACGCCGCAGGAAGCGTCGCTCGGCGTCGTGCGCAAAGGCATCGCGATGTTCCGCAAGGTGAACGTGCCGATCCTCGGCATCGTGGAAAACATGAGCTACTTCACCACGCCGAACGGCGAGCGCGTGGAAATTTTCGGTCACGGCGGCGGCCAGGAGGAAGCCGCGCGGCAAAATGTTCCGTTCCTCGGCGAAGTCCCGATCTTCACCGAAATCCGCGAAGGCGGCGACCGTGGAATGCCGATTGTGGTTTCCACGCCGAATCACGCGGCGGGCAACGCGTTCATTCAAATCGCGGAAACGCTGCGGGAAAAATTTGATGATCTAAAGGCAATTGAAAAGCGACGCAGCGAAGGAACCAGCCCCAAATACGAACGAATTGCCATCTCCGAATCAGTTCGCAATGAAGTATGGAGACGCGACCAAGGAAAGTGCGTTGAATGTGGTTCCGTGTATCATTTGGAATATGACCATTTAATACCCGTTTCTAAAGGTGGAAGCCACACTGCCAGAAATTTGCGATTGTTGTGCGAGAGTTGTAATAGAAAAAAGAGCAATAAGATTTAAGAGTCCGTTCGGCAAAGCCAACGTGGTCTTTTGCGACGGCCACGTCGAATCGCCGACGCTGCAATTTCTTTTTGCCGACACCAGCGACGCCGCCTTGTCCCGCTGGAACCGCGACCATCTGCCGCACCGCGAAAAACTTTCGCCATAGTTTCATTCGCGTCATTGCGAGCTTTTCAAATCTTGCCGTCTGTGCTAGTTTCAAACGTGGTTATGGATTATCGCAAGTTCATCACGATTGAACCTGGCAAGCGCGGCGGCAAGCCGTGTGTGCGCGGGTTGCGCATCACGGTGGGCGACGTGCTTGGCTGGATCGCCGCCGGGATGAGCTGGGCGGAAATCGTGGACGATTATCCCGACCTGACGGAACAGGACATCCGCGCGTGCCTGGCCTACGCCGCCGACCGCGAGCAGCACACGATGATTGCGCTCACGCCGCATGAAGCTGCTGTTCGACCATAACTTGAGCCCGAAACTTGTCCGGCGGCTCGCGGATATTTTTCCCGATTCCACGCAGACGCGCCCGCTGAATTTCAGCACCGCCGATGATTCGACCATCTGGCAGCACGCAAAAGAAAATGGCTTCGTGGTCGTGACGCTGGACAAGGATTTTGCGGACTTGGCTTTGCAGCGCGGCACGCCGCCGAAAATCGTCTGGCTGCGTTGCGGAAATTCAACTGTTGGCGAAGTGGAGCGATTGCTTCGCGTGAATTTCAAGGAAACTGAAAAATTTGAATCGAATCCGACGGCGGAAGTTTTAGAGATTTGGCCGTAATTCCGTTCAGCCGCCCGCCATCGCGCCGACGATGAGGAACGGTTCCGCGCCGCTGACCACGTCGTCGGGCAACGGCGTCTCCGGCGGTTCGAGCGACAAATCTTCCTTGCACGCAAAAAAACGGACAAATGGACGGCGCTTCAAAGTTCCGTGATCGCGGATCGTGCCTTGCAAAACCGGATGACGCGCCTCCAGCGCATCCATCACGGCGCGGATTGTGACCGGCGCGGCGACTTCCAACTCCACCTCGCCGTCCACGCGGACGAGGTTGCGGAGATGAAAGGGCAGCACGACACGAATCATTTTCGTTGTCATGTTACGGTTTCCAAGTTCCGTCCGCAGTTCCATCGGGACTCGCGAGCACGACCGTGTATCCATCGGGATCGCGGAGCCAGATTTCCCAATGGTTCGGGCCGCCGTCATGATCGGGCGGATTCCGGTGGCGCGGCAGGACAATCTGAAGTTTCAAACCGGCAACCCGGCTCATCGCGGCGTCGAAGTCATCAAGCTCGAACCACAGCAGCACGCCGTTGCCGTGCGCCAGATTCGGATCGCCGATGCGACCGTGGTGATGCGCGTCTTCCCAGCTGTGCAATTGAAGCACCAGCCGGCCGTCGCGAATGAGCCGCTCATAGTGCGGACCGCCGTGGGCGCTTTGACACCCAAGGAGGTGCTGATACCAGCGGCTGCTGGCCTCAACATCGCGGACGCAAATAAGCGGCTGGGGGCGCATGGGAATTTGATTTAGCTTTTCAGCGTCTGCACTTCGACGGAATAAACCGCCGGCAGGTCGCGCACGATGGTGTTCCACGAATTGCCGCCGTCCGCCGAACCATAAACCTGGCCGCCGGTCGTGCCGAAATAAATGCCGCACTTGTCCAGCGAATCCACGGCCATCGCGTCGCGCAGCACATTGACGTAGCAATCCTTCTGCGGCAGGCCTTTCGTGAGCGGTTCCCATTCATTGCCGCCGGTCTTGCTGCGATAGACGCGCAGCTTTCCTTCCGGCGGATAATGCAGCGAGTCGCTCGTGATGGGCACGACGTAAACCGTTTCGGGCTCATTAAAATTGACATCAATCGGAAAACCGAAATCCGTCGGCAGATTTCCGCTGACCTCGTTCCACTGATCGCCCGCGTTGTCGGAACGCAAAACGTCCCAATGTTTTTGCATGAACAACACGTCCGGCTTCGACGGATGCAGCGCAATGCGATGAACGCAATGCCCGACTTCCGCGTCGGGATCGGGCAGTTCGTAAGGCGATTTCAGTCCGCGCGTGATGGGCTTCCATGTCTTGCCGCCATCATCAGTGCGGAAACATCCGCCGGCTGAAATGGCGACGTAAATTCGCTTTTCATTTTTTGGATCGAGCAAGATTGTGTGAACGGCCATGCCGCCTGCGCCCGGTTGCCAGAGCTGGCTCTTGGCCTTGCGCAATCCGGGCAGTTCCTTCCAGGTTTTGCCGCCGTCCGTGGTCTTGAAAATCGTCGCGTCTTCCGCGCCGGCATAAGCGGTGTCGGGATCGGTGAGCGACGGCTCGA
>DATCBW010000053.1:0-7313 GCA_036511615.1 Verrucomicrobiia bacterium
CTACCTGCGCCTCCTCGCCAACGGCAAAGCCAAAAAACTCGCCCTCACCGTCCTCATGCGCAAACTGATCATCCTCGCTAACCGCCTCTTAAAAAATCCCGCTTTTTCCCTTGCCACTTAAGACAGTTGCTGACCCCTTTAAGGTGCTCTCGATCTTGATCTTGGAAGATGTCTAGGCATTCGTAGGCAATCATAGGTTTTTGTGAGTCATTTCTCCGCATCATCAGTTGAAGGCGGTGTCAGGTGCCATCGCTTTTGAACTTGTGGTGGGAATTTGTAGCTCTTGATTTTTTCTATTTCTTTTTCTGATTCAATTGCCCAATACTCTTCAATGTTTTCCCAGTCAGATTTCGAGCCGAGCAAATACGGCAGGCAAAATTGCTTGGTTAATTTTGCAATATATTCCGCTTCTTGAAGAAAACCTTCTGCCGTCTGCTCCCAAGGAATGTATTTGAATGGAGTTCCATTATATCCGGCTATGGGCCACAAACCAATTTTTCCCCGCTCCTTGGAATCTTTTTCATTTGGAATCAGGGTCACATTCAAACTTCTTGTATGCTGACCTTGATGCCAATCAATCACCATAACAAAATATTCTGACGGGATTTCATATTCATTGTCATTGCGACGAATTATTTGCCAACCGTGCTCTTTGGCGATTGGCTCAAAGTAGCAAGCCACAGCTTCATCAAACGTTTTTTTTGTAAATACACTCATTTTAATGCCATCAGGGGGCAATGGAGGGTGTGGCGACACGGATTTATTCGTAAAACCTTTTGACCGGCCCAATCCGCCACTCACACCGTCATGATTTCTTTTTCCTTGGCGGCGAGATGCGCGTCAATTTTGCCGACGTATTGATCGGTCAGCTTCTGGATTTCCTTCTCGGCCTTTTCCTGTTCCTCCTCGCTGGTCTCGCTGGCCTTGACGGATTTTTTCAATTCCTCCAGCGCGTCGCGCCGCACATGGCGGACGGCCACGCGGCCGTCCTCGGCCAGCTTGCGGGTGATTTTCACAAACTCCTGCCGGCGTTCGGTGCTCAATTCGGGGAACGAAAGGCGGATGAGCCGGCCCTGCACGGCGGGCGAAAGACCGAGGTTCGCCTTCTGGATGGCCTTCTCAATGGGCTGGAGCGAGGCGTTGTCCCACGGCTGGATGACGAGCTGGCGCGGTTCCGGCGAGGTGATGCCCGCCAGTTCGCGGATGCGCATCATGGAGCCATAGACCTCCACCTGGACGTTTTCGACGAGCGCCGCCGAGGCCTTGCCGGTGCGCACGCCGGCAAATTCGTTGATCACGACCTGTTCGGTCTTGATCATTTTATCTTCCGCTTCCAGTAAAATATCGTCGGGTAACATGGTGCTTGAAGCCTACCAGCGAACCGCGCCGGGGTCGAACGAAAATTCGCCGGCGACAAAAAGCAATTCGTTGTTGCAATTCGTTGTTTGAAGTTTTGCGTGTCACCGCTAGATTAAGAAGTGTTGCGTGAGGCAGCATTGGTCAAAACATTTCAAAACATCATTTTTATGCCGGAAACCATGACTAAACCCGCACCCAAAAAACGCGGCGGCTGGCTGCGCAAACTGGCCTGGCTCGCCGGCATCTTCATTGTGCTGCTGGTCGTATTTTATTTTGTCGCCACCAGCGCGGCGTTTTTCAAAGGCGTCATCCTTCCCAAGGTCGGCAAGGCGCTTGACTCCGAGGTGACGGTCAGCGACGCCTCGATCAGCCCGTTCAGCCAGGTGAGTTTGAGCAATCTAAAAGTCCAGCCGCACGGCGGCGAGCCGTTGCTGACCGTTCAATCCGTGCGCGCCAGCTATAGTTTGTGGGACATCATCGGCGGCAAAATTGTCGTGTCGGAAGTGACCGTCGAATCGCCGGTCATCACGGTGATTCAAAACGCCGACGGCACCAGCAATCTTGATCCGCTCACCAAACTGTCGGCACCGGCACCGAAACCGGCCAAAGCCAGTTCCCCATCCAAGCCGCCAGAGGTGGACATCAAAAAAATCGCGCTGAACAACGCCACTGTCCGGCTGGTGAAGCATTATCAGAACGGCGGTCAAGACGTGATGGAAGTGACGGGCCTCAACTTTACGGTCAGCGATCTCAAGAACGGCCAGCCGGGAAAAATCGCGCTTGCCGCGGCGCTGGCCGTGGAAAAGGCCGCGCAAACCAACGCCGCTGCCGGCTCGTTGCACGCCAAGCTGAACGGCGAATTTGACTTTGCGCTGGCACCGGATTTGAAACCGGCCTCGGTCAACGGCAGCCTCACTTTCGCCGTTGAACAGGCCGCCGGTCCGCTGGCGGACTTGGATGCGTTTGCCGCCAAACTGGACTGCGAATTGACATCCACGGAGCTGAAGCAACTGGCGCTGCGTTTCACCAAGGCTGGCGCGGAGCTGGGCGAAATCCGCGCCAGCGGGCCGTTTGACACGGCCAAATCCGAAGGCAAAATCCGGCTGGAGGTTCTGGGCATTGACAAGCAGGCATTGAATCTGGCCGGTGCCGCCGCCGGCTTGGATTTCGGTGGCACGGCGATCAGTTCCACCAACGACATCGCTTTCAGCAAGGGCGGCAGTTTGATTTCCGCCATCGGCCGGCTGGATGTGGCGCATTTTCAGGTCACGCGTCAGGGCCAGACTTCGCCCACTCTCGACCTGCATGGCAATTACGACGTGACGGTGGATCAGACCGCTTCGTCCGCCGTTTTGAAGACGTTGAACCTGACCGGCACGCAAAATTCCCAGCCGCTGCTCCAGAGTGAATTGTCCAGTCCCATGACCATCGCCTGGGGCAAAGCCAACAGCACCGTTGGCGATGCCGCATTGGATCTCACAGTCACCAACCTCAATCTTGCAGACTGGAAATCGCTCACCGGCGATGCCGGACCGGAAGGAATGGTCGGCGTGCAGGCGAAACTCACCTCGCAAAAATCCGGCGAGCAACTGGCGTTCGCGCTCGACACGCACCTGGACAATCTGGCGACCGGCAGCGGCAGCGCCCGCGTGAACCAGGGAAATGTGCGGCTTCAGGCCAACGGCAGCGTGGTGGATTTGAAACAATTCAAGCTGGACAACTTTCAACTGGACCTGACCCGCCAGGACCAGCCGGTGCTGGCGGTTTCCGGCAGCGGCACATTTGACAGCGGCACGCAGGACGCCGATTTCCAAATCGGTGCGCAAACTGCCCTGTTGCGATTGATGGCCAAACCCGAAACCAGCCCGGCCAATGATGCCATTAATTTGAAGGCCCGCGTCACGAGCAAACAAAACAAGATCACCGTCGCCGGCCAGCTCGCGCTCAAGCCGACGGACCGCTCGAAAAATGAACTGCAGTTCGACGGCAACGTGGATCTCACATTGTCCGCCGCCATTACCGGCAACTTCAAAGTCACCGCCGATACGCTGGACGCGACGGGCTACTACGATCTGCTTTCCGGCCTCCACCCGGCGACGACCAACGCTCCTGCGGCCAACGCCACTGCGACGACAGCTTCCAATCCGAACCAGGAGCCAGCGGCGATCAAGCTGCCGTTGCGGAATTTCACCGCCGACCTGAACATCGGGCATCTGTTTCTGCGCGAAGTGGACATCGCGAACTGGCGGACGACCGTCCTGCTGGACGGCAGCCATGTCCTGCTCAAACCCTGCCAGTTGACGCTGAACAGCGCGCCGGTCAACGCCACGGTGGATTTGAATCTCGGCGTGCCGGGCTACACTTACGATGTCGCCTTCGGTGCCGACGCCATTCCGCTGACGCCGTTCGTGGACAGTTTCGCCCCCGACCGCAAAGGACAGATTGCCGGCACCACCAGCGCCCATGCGCAGATCAAGGGCGCGGGCATCACCGGAGCCAGCCTGCAAAAAAATCTGGCCGGCCAGTTTGATTTCACCGCCACCAACATGAATCTTTCGATTGCGAATGTCCGTTCGCCGGTGATCAATTCCATCATCAACGTCATCATCGCCATCCCGGAATTGATCAAGAATCCGGCGGCGACGATCGGCAACCTGTTTGGCGCGCACAAAAGCGGCTGGGCGGATGAACTGACCGCTTCACCGATTGACGTGATCGCGTTGAATGCCGACGCCGGTTCCGGTCAGATTCAATTGAAACAGGCGGAAGTCCGCAGCGCCGCGTTTCAAGTGCTGGCCACGGGCGACATCACCATCGAACCTGTCCTGACGAATTCGGCGATTCAAATCCGCGTCCAGATACGGCTGGGTCGTTCCCTGGCAAATCAGATCGGACTCGTCAATGCCGATACGCCAACCAATGCGATGTATGTCGCCTTGCCTGATTTTCTGACCGAGAAAGGCACCGTCGGCGCTGCTAAAACGGACTTAAATAAACGCGGGTTGCTGTTGCTCGTGGCCAAAACCGGCGGCGGTCTTGGCAAAGAAATTGGCGGGGCGACCGTTCAGGAATCCAAATCCGTGGCCAATACCGTCGAGAACTTGTTCGGCGTCAAATCCACGTCCACTAATTCAACTCCCAGCACCAACGCATCGCCCGTTTCCCACCTGCTCAACCTGTTCAAAAAATCGAAATGACCGGACATATCAGGTCGCAAACTCCGGCCGGCGCGGTGTCGTGTGCATCTCAATAATCATACAATCCGCTGTCGTGCGTGTAATCGCCGCCGCCCGTGCCGCCTTCCGGCCCGCCCATGAAATCGCCCAGCAGGTCGCCCATGTCGGCCTCGATTTTTTCCGGGTCTTCGCCGGCTTCGAGACGTTTGATGGCGACGTCCAGTTCCTTCGGCATGGAACCGGTCGGCATGAGGTCTTTCATTTTTTTCATCATGTGCGCCATGTGCCTGGGATTGTTTTCGTCGAGATGCTCCATGTCGCGTTCCATTTCCGCCATCGCCCGCGCGACGCGCGGATCGTCCAGGTCCGGCATGGGTGGTTCGCCGCCGGCGGATCCGGTTTTTGCCGCCGGCTCCTTCAAGCCTTTGGTCATGGCGAAACGGCTGACCTGCTTGGACATTTTTTTGCCGCCGCACTTGGGACAGACCGGCAGCCGGCCGGGATCCACGCGCTTGGACAGGAAGCTGAAAATCTTCCGGCACTTGGGACAGGCAAATTCGTAAATTGGCATAGTTTCTTCATCCGCAGATTAAGCGAATTGCGCGGGCAAGTAAATTGCGAATGAAAAATGGCGATGGTTAAATTAGTCTTTTTGGAGGTGCGCCATGAATTAAATTTCCCCTGCCTGACGCAATACATATTCGCGCAACGCCGGCGAAATCCAAAAATTGGCGTTGTGTTGAAGCGATTCAAAAACTGGCGTTAAGGAAGAAATCAGGCCGTCGTTTTTTGCGCGCAACAGGATGCCGAGAATGCCGACGCGCCTTAATCCCATTTCCGCCGCGATTTCACGTCCGTTTTCTTCGTCAATCAAGACGGCTTCGGCATGGATTTCCACCGCCAGAGCGAGCGCGGCACATTCACCCTGGTCAAGCCGGTTGTTGCGCGAAGACTTTTGGGGATCGTGGCGGGATCGTGAATTTGCAACCAGCCAGACAAAGACAGACCGTGAAAACGCGGATTCACCGAAACCCGCCAGTGAAATTCTTCCGCCACTTAGTTCGGAATCCAGACTTCGCGGTAAATTTTCTGGAGCAGCCGGTCATGTCCGACACGGACGAGGTTGACGATCACGGATGTGTCGGCAACGACAATCACGAAGGGAAAAGCTGCTTCAAGGTTTGCACGTCTTGCTCAAATTGTTCGCGCGTGACGATTTCGATGCCGCGTTCACCGAGCGCGCCTTGAAAAGTGAACAAATCCACGCCGGCCATCCGCGCGCCGGTGATGGAAGTGATTTTGCGCTGGGAAAAAAGCGCGCAGGCCAGCTCCAGCCGGAGTTCATCCGGCGTGAACCGCTCGGTCGCGGGCAGGTCTGGCATCTCAATCGTCATGCTGTTGTTTTACTCCCAAATCCGGGCGGAGTCAAACGCGGCGTGCCATGACGGCGACGGTGAAATCAATTTTTTGCGGACGCGCGCCATATATTGCCATTGCCAGATTTCAAAAATGAACCGCGCACGAATTAACTCAACCCCAAATCGTTTACGAAGTTTGCGTTCTCGCGGTAATCTTTTTCACATCCGAGAGCATCAATCACAATCCCTCTGACTTTTAGTTCAACTTGCTCACGACTCCATTGTCCAGGCGGTGCGCCAACCACATTCGGGCCGTGTGCAACAATCCAACGAGAAAAATCGCCCAATGTTGCCAAAGCTGGCTTGAAATCGTTACGCAAATTGCGTGTGAATCAAGTTGCGAGCCAGCCGGCAAAGAGCGCGGCAAAAAATCCTGAAAGAAGTAGGAAAAACAACAATTAAATTGATTACAAAATTAGACGATGGCGGAGCATGAAGGGAACCTCCGAAAACCACATATTGGAGTTGGGTTGGGGGGATGGTTCCGTTTTTGGGTGTGGCTGGTTTCATGGCCGCTCTTTTTGTTGGTGATTTTTTGACTTTAACCGTTCGCGGTTGATTGGTTTTCGGTTGTTTCCGGTTTTAATCTTCGTTGTTCAGGCGGCGTTCCGGGGCGGCCGCTTCAACCGCACGATCGGTTCGTAGCGGGCGAGGTTGTAAACCAGGTTGATCAGGCCAATCGCCGCCGCGTTGCGCCGCCGCCCGATGGAGCGCAGGTAAAATCCTTTCATGGACTGGCTCAGGTAGCCGAAGACGTGTTCGATCCGCGCCCGAATCTTCGACTTCTGCCGGTGGCTGGCTTTCGGTTCCTCGGTCAAGGGGCGGTTGCGATCGGCCCGCTCATGGATCTGGCTGGTCACTTGTTTCGCCGCCAGCATGGCTTCGGCTTCCGCGCTGCGGTAGGCGCTGTCGGCATAGATTTCACCGTCCTCCGTCGCCACCAACTCCGCCAGCTTCTGCGAGCCATGCACGCTGGCGTCGGTGAGGGCGCAGCGTTCGAGCAGCTTGCTTTTGGCGTCCGCTTGCACCTGGTTCTTGTATCCGTAATGCACCTCGGCGTTCTTCTTGGTCCAGCGCGCGGCCACGTCCTTTTGCGCCTGCTTGGCGGGCGTTTGATCCCACGCCTCGGGCACGCCGGCGGCCTTGATCGTCGCGTTCTCCGCACGGGTGTTCCGTTGTCGCGGCACGTCCACAAAACTCGCGTCCACCCGCCTGCCGTCCGGCGCCAGCCATCCCTGCGCCTGGAGTGGCTGCGCGAATTGCGCAAACAGTTGCTCGAACACGTCCGCCCGCACCAGCGCCTCGCGGAAGTCCCGGAGCGTGTTGGCGTCGGGCACCTTGTCGGCCACCGTCCAGCCCG
>DATCBW010000054.1:0-2295 GCA_036511615.1 Verrucomicrobiia bacterium
TGACGGCGGCGGGCGCGATGAGTTTTGAGGACGGCCTGCGCGTCGTCCGGCAGCGCGGAAAATTCATGCAGGAAGCCTGCGACGCGACGCGTGGCGGCATGGCGGCGATCATCGGCTTGGATGAAACGCTGACGCGCGAAGTTTGCGCGGAAGCGGGAGTCGTGCTGGCGAATTTGAATTGTCCCGGCCAGCTTGTCATTTCCGGCGAGGCGGAAAAAATTGTGAAAGCGTGTGAATTGGCAAAAGCCAAGGGCGTGAAACGCGCGCTGCCGTTGGCGGTGGCTGGCGCGTATCACTCGCCGCTCATGGCGAGCGCACAGCCGAAGTTGCAGGCGGAACTGGCGAAGGTGAATCTGGTTTCGCCCGTCGTGCCGGTGATTTCCAACGTCACGGCGCAGGCGCACGGAACGCCGGCGGAAATTTCCGCCAAGCTCGTCGAGCAGGTCTGCGCCTCGGTGCTGTGGGAAAATTCTATGCGCGCGTTGCTGGCGCGGGGTTTTACGCGGTTCATCGAACTCGGGCCGGGCACGGCGTTGAGCGGATTTATGAAACGCATTGATAAAACGGCGACGATGCTGAACGTCGCGGATGCGGCGAGCTTGGAAGCTACGGTGAAAGCTTTGGCATGAATTTGCAATGCCAAAAACACAGACACATTACTTATGCAACAATCTGAAGACATCGTTTGGAACACAATCACAGCAAGTGCCAAGACTCGATTTAACTACAAAAAATTTGAAGAAGCTTTTAGTGATCTAGGCAACGATAACATCGCTGAAAATATTCTCTTTCTGGCAGTATCTGGATTTGCTGTGGAGCATTCGATTGATGATGTTGCCACAGACATTAACTCCAAACTCGCTTTGATTGGTTTTGGATTCGGAAAAGGAGATTTGCAACAATTTTTGGTCAACAAGGAAACAGAGCTTAAGACCGAAATTCGCGCTACCAAAATTGCAATGCAACTTTTCGGTCAAGGATTTAAGGTGCCTGGAATTTTAGTTCAGGTGCAAAGCATATTGAAGTCATCTTGATTTGTATCAGTTCATAGTTAAACATTTCAAAAATAATTTATGAGTTCACTTGCCAATCAAATTGCCGTCGTCACCGGCGCGGGGCGCGGAATCGGTCGCGCCATTGCGTTGAAATTCGCCGCTGAAGGCGCGGATGTCGTCGTGGTCTCGCGCACGCAGGAAAATTCCGAGAAGGTCGCGGCGGAAATCCGCGCGCTCGGCCGCAAGGCGTGGGCGTTCGCCGTGGACGTGGCGGATTCCGCCGCCGTCAGCGCCGCCGCCGAAAAAATTCTGGCCGACTGCGGCAAGGTGGACATCCTCGTGAACAACGCCGGCGTGACGCGCGACGGTTTGCTGATGCGCATGAGCGACGCGGACTGGGACACGGTGCTGGACACGAATTTGAAGGGCGCGTTTCATTTCACGCGGGCGTTTTTTCGCTCGTTCGCCAGGCAGCGCGCGGGCCGCATTTTGAACATTACTTCGGTCATCGGTTTGATCGGCAATCCGGGCCAGTGCAATTACGCGGCGAGCAAGGCGGGGCTGATCGGCTTCACGCAGTCGGTGGCGCGCGAACTGGCGGGGCGCGGCGTGACGGTCAACGCGATTGCGCCGGGCTTCATCGAGACGGACATGACGTCGGAGTTGAACGCGGAGCTGAAAACAAATATTTTGCGGCAGATTCCGCTGGGCAAGTTCGGCGCGGCGGAGGACGTGGCGAACGCGGCGCTGTTTCTGGCCGGCCCGTCGGCGGGCTATGTGACGGGCCAGGTTTTGACGGTGGACGGCGGGATGGTGATGTGATTCAGCAATCATGCTCGTCCTCATCCTCGTCTTCATAAATCATTTTGAGGATGAGGACGAGGATGACGATGAGGGCGATAAAAAAAATCAGAATTCAAAGCTTGAACAACTTTCCGATTCATGGCATAAAACAGGACAAATTATGGCAGACAAACCAATTGACCAACGTGTAAAAGACATCATCGTCGAACAACTGGGCGTAAAACCGGAGCAAGTGACTCCGGCAGCCAAGTTTATCGAGGATCTCGGCGCGGATTCGCTCGACACCGTCGAGCTGGTGATGGCGCTGGAAGAGGAATTCGGCGTCGAGGTGCCGGATGAACAGGCCGAGAAGCTTCAGAGCGTCGGCGATGTGATCAAATACATCGAAGAGGCGCAAAAGTAATTTGACCTCGAACGGCGGGGCAGTTTTGGCTGGACACAGCCCGGACTGCCCCGTTTGATTTCCGCATGGCAAACAATCATTCCGACCGCCGCG
>DATCBW010000055.1:0-7869 GCA_036511615.1 Verrucomicrobiia bacterium
TATTTTCAAAATCCGACCGGCGCGACAACTTCACTCGCAAAGAAATCCGCCGCGTTGAAGCTGTTGAAAAAATTTGAGCGCGCCGCCGGACATCCGATTTATCTGCTCGAAGACGCCGCGTATCGCGAACTGCGATTTGACCACGGCGACGACATTCCGACGGCGCTGACTTTGCCCGGCGCGAAGGAACGCGTGATTTACACCGGCACTTACAGCAAGCCCTACGCGCCCGGCGCGCGCGTCGGCTTTGGCATCTTGCCCGAACCGCTGTTCACGACCGTCCAGCGCATCAAGGGCAACCACGATTTCGGCACGGCGAATTTGCTGCAACAACTTCTGGCCGGCGCACTGGCATCTGGGCTTTACGACAAACATGTCGCCAAGGTGCAAAAAAATTACGCCCGCAAGGCGCGCGCGATGAAGCTCGCGCTCGCGGAACATTTTCCGGCGAACGTGGAGATCTGGGAATCCGGCGGCGGACTTTATTTCTGGGCGCGATTGCCGAAGGAAATTTCCGCCGGCGTGAAATCAAAAGTGTTTCAAGCCGCGCTGAAAGCCGACGTGCTCTACGTTCCTGGCGAACTCTGTTACGCCGACGATCCGTCGCGCGCCAAGCCGGACAACGAAATGCGCATCAGCTTCGGCAGCGCGAACGAGGAAAACATCCGCAAAGGAATCGCGCGGCTCGGCAAGGTGTTGAAGAAATTTGTTTGACCAAAATCTGCCTTGTGGCACAGTTGGAGCATGACTGTGCTTTTTCGCTGCCGCGTTGAAAAACCCTTGCTGGCCAAGGCCAATGCCGTCACCAAATCGCTCGGCACTTCCACCGCCGAGATGGTTCGCATTTTCGTCAGTGAAATCGCCCGGACGGGCAAGGTGCCGGTCAGGTTGAATACTTCCAAAGACGACAACCTGCTGGACGTTCAACGAAGGAACAAAATCTGGAGCGAACTCGATGACACCAAAAGTTGGTGACGTTTTCATCGTGAATTTGGGATTCGACGGCAAGGTGCGCCCGGTCGTTGTCGTGTCGCGCGAGGACGACGATGCGCCGCGCGCCTTGTCCATCGTTGTTCCGCTCACTTCGCAATTTCGCGGCAGCCGCTATGAAATTCAGATGCCGCGTGTTCCGTGGCTCAAACGTCAATCCTTCGCCAACGTGCAGGCCATCGGCTCGGCGGAACATCACGAATTGACGGATCGCCGGGGAAAATTTGAAGCCTCCGTCGTGAAACAAATCCGCGAAGCCGTCCGCTGGGCGCTGGAACTTTAAGCGGCAGCGCGAACGAGGAAAACATCCGCAAAGGAATCGCGCGGCTGGGCAATGTGTTGAAGAAATTTGTTTAACGTAGAAATTTTTTCAGTCTGGTCGTTCGGTCATTTTGGAATTTTTAATTGCTAACTATAATCAGGATCGCCACTGACGTCTTTGGCAGCGGCATAATAAATATTCCACATAAGCTCCTTGGCCTTTTTGGCTTCTTGAAATTCGTCGGACAATTGTGCTTCAGCGGCGGCACGCTTGCGGGAAGTTTCGTCAATGGAGGAAACAAACGCGCGATGAAAGGCTTCTGCTGCTTTTATCTGGGCTTCAAGATAGTCTTCTTTGGCTTTTGTCTTCGCGGCCTCATCTCTTGCTTTCATAGCAATCACGATCCAAACAAACACTCCAATCCCAAGCACTATTCCATAATTCATGAATTTTTCTCGCTTGTATTGGCTTTCAGAAATTTTTGTATACCGATCATCATGATTGTCGTCTCCATATAACGCGAAGCCAGGCCCATGGTGATTTGCTGCATCTACAAGGTTCACCACTGAAAGGCCGATGATGAAACAGAGTCCACCTCCCCAAAGCATCCAACGGTTGAATAACCAGAGCGAGTTAGTCCGTGCAACCAGCACGAATAGAACTATGGCAACTGCAACAAAAATGATAGCGAGAACAGCATGGTTATCTCCAGCGGGCGTTTGAGAACTGAGCCATACGCAACCATCGAGGAAATATCCACCCAGCAAAAACGCGCCGACTACAATACCGACTAAAATGCAGATGCCAAGAATTGTCCAGCCGATTGATTTGAGTTTGTCTTTCATATTGTGAATTTTTCTCATTTCACAGTTTTTACTTTGCGCCCGAAAAATTTCTGTCCAGCGCGAATTCAACCCGGCGGCCACGCCATGTGGCGTCCGCCGAGAATGTGGCAGTGCAGGTGCGGCACGGTTTCGCCGCCGTCCGCGCCGTTGTTGATGACGAGTCGGTAGCCGCTTTTTTTCAAGCCAACTTTGTCCGCAACTTCGGCGGCCTTGAGCAGCAGATGGCCGAGCAATTTCTGGTCGTCCGGCGTGGCCTCGGCGATGCGCGGCACGGGCTGCTTCGGAAAAATCAAAATGTGCGTCGGCGCCTGCGGGTTGATGTCGCGGATGGCGAGGACGAGGTCGTCTTCAAAAACTATCTGCGCGGGAATCTCGCGGGCGACGATTTTTTCAAAAAGGGTTTTGCTCACAAAGAATTTTTTACACGGATTTCACGGATTTGCACGGATAAAAAACATTGAAAGCAATCTGTGAAAATCTGTGTAATCCGTGTCAAAATCATTCCACGACGAGCGCGCACTCGTTCTGCTCTGGTTCGGCGACGAGGCATTCGCGGAGGTAGCCGACGATCTGTTCCTGCATTTTTTCGCAGCGCGGACTCCAGCGTTGCGCGCCGGCCAGCCGCTTGGCGCAGCCGCGCAGCCCGCGAAAGCGCAGCACGCGCGGCGCGTGGCGGAGTTTGGCGCGGAGCTCGTTCCGCAGCCGGGGAAAGAAAAAAAGTTCGAGGCTGTCGGCGGATTCGCGGGCAATGAGGCCGAGGTCGGCCTCGATCGTTTGCAAGCGGGCTTCGGAATTGTCGGCGAAGAGCGTCAGGCCAAGCCCGTGCAGGGCTTTTTCCAGGGCGATGGCGAATTCGCCGACGGTGACGGTTTCGCGTTCGAGTTCGGTCTTGAAATAGTGAAAGACGGACGCGGCGGCGTGGCGCAGCAATCCGGGATCAAGCATGCCTTCGGAGTTGCCGACGATCTCGATGGTGATCATTTCCGCCGAGCAGGGAACGCTCTCACCGTTGGTGAGCTGAAAGATGAGATGGTCGGATTGCAGTGCGATCATTTGGTGGCCTCCAGTTTTCGGACTTCCTGCACGAAATCGGTGGCTTCCGCGAACCGGCGATAGACGCTGGCGAAACGGACGTAGGCAACGTCATCCAGTTCGCGCAATCCGTCCATGACCATCTTGCCGATGAATTCGCCGGGCACTTCGCTGTCAAATTTTTCAGTCACGACGGCAACTATATGATCCACCAGATCGTCCAGCGCCTTCAAACCGACAGGCCGTTTCTGACACGCTTTTTTGATGCCGGACAAAAGTTTTTCGCGCGAGAATTCCTCGCGCCGGCCATCGCGCTTGAGCACCATCAGCCCTTCGTGTTCGAGTTCCTCGTAGGTGGTGAAACGATGGCGGCAGCCCTGACATTCCCGGCGGCGGCGGATGGTCGCGCCTTCGCGGGAGGCGCGCGAATCAATGACTTTATCTTCCTGACAACCGCACTTTGGGCAACGCATAAAACCACTTGTAATTGTGGTTGCACGTTTGTAACACACATTATTTAGCGGTGTCAAGGACTGGTTGTTGACTAAAAATCGGGTGATGCGGGCGTTATTTGACGAAAACGGCTCTTGCCTTCGCACTTTTTTTGGATATTCTCTGCGCCTCGCGTTTGGAAAATAATTCCGGCGTAAAGTGATTTTTATTCTATGGCAACAGCAAACGACCTTCGCCGCGGCATGGCGATCAACTACAACGGCGACATCTGCGTGGTGTTGGAATTCCAGCATCGCACGCCTGGCAACCTGCGCGCCTTCGTGCAGGCCACGCTCCGCAGCATCCGCACCGGCAAATCGTCGGACATCCGCTTGAGTTCGACGGAAAAAATCGAGCCGGTGCCGATGATGACCACCAAAATGGAATTCAGCTACAAGGACGGCGCGGATTATGTCTTCACCAACCCGGAAAACTACGAGACCGTCACGCTCGCGGCCGAACTGGTCGGTGATGCAAAAAATTATCTCGTGGAAAACGGCGAGGTGACCGTGACGTTCGTCGAGGAAAAAGCCGTGACCGTGGAAATTCCGTCCAGCGTCATCCTGACCGTGACCGATGCGCCCGAAGGCATCCGGGGCGATTCCGCGAACAATGTGCAGAAGGCGGTCATCATCGAAACCGGCATCACCGTGCAAGCGCCGTTGTTCATCAAGACCGGCGAGAAAATCAGAATTGACACGCGCACCGGCAAATACATGGAACGCGCGTGATGGGTTGAAAGTTAAAAGTTGCTGGTTGAAGGTCAGGCCCGCCGCGCGCGGGCTTTTTTATTTTTTATGGACAGGCCGCGCAAATTTTTTTGAAACTTTTTGCGGAATTGCTTTGCAACCCATGTAACTTCGGTTAATGCTGTGTCAAAGCGTATGTCAGGCCAGCTAAAAGGGGAAAAAGTATATCGTGGCATCGCCGTTTCCGCCGGCGTCTGCCGCGGGAAGATTCTCGTCCTACACCGCGCCCGCCACATCATCGCCCGCCGCGAAATTCCCGAAACTGAAATTGCGGATGAAGTCAAACGCTTCGAGCAGGTTCTGGTCAAAACCCGCACGCAGATCAGGGAAGTCCAGCACCGCGTCGTCCAGAACATGAGCGCGTCCGAGGGCGACATTTTCGACGCCCACCTGCTGATGCTCGAAGACCGCGTGGTGATTGACGAAGTCATCCGCATGATCCGCGAACAGAAGGCAAACGCCGACTTTGCCTTTCATGCCGTGACCGACCGTTACGTTGCGGCGATGGCCAAGGAAGAGGACGAATTTTTCCGCGAACGCGTTGACGTTCTGCGCGACCTCACCGGCCGCGTGCTCGACAACCTGCTGGAGGTGAAAGATTCGTTCGACCTGAAACATCTCGCCGAGCCGTGCATTCTCGTCAGCCACGATTTAAGCCCGTCCACCACGGCGCAACTGGATCGGAAAATGGTTCTTGGCTTTGCGACGGACATCGGCGGCAAAACTTCGCACACGGCCATCATGGCGCGTTCGCTGGACATTCCCGCCGTCGTCGGCCTGCAAAGCGCCAGCGAAGAACTGGCGACCGGCGACTACGCGCTGCTCGACGGCTACAACGGCACGGTCATCGTCAACCCGACCGACCAGACGCTGTTTCAATACGGCCAGCTTGAAAAAAACAAGGCGTCGCTCGACGAAAAACTGCGCGAAATCCTCTGGCAGCCGGCCGTCACGCTCGACGGCAAGGCGATTCACCTTTCCGCCAACATTGAGAACCAGCACGACGTCGAGTCGGTCATTGCGCACGGCGCGGAAGGCGTCGGCCTGTTCCGCACGGAATTTCTTTTCATCAACCGCGAAAGCCTGCCCGGCGAGGAGGATCAATACCAGGCCTATCGTCAGGTGGCCGCCGCCTTGAAGCCGCATCAGGTCATCATCCGCACGCTCGATCTGGGCGGCGACAAGTTCGCCTCGCATCTTCAACTGGCGCAGGAGATGAATCCCTTCCTCGGCTGGCGCGCGATCCGCTTCTGCCTTGCCCAGCCGGAAATGTTCCGCGCCCAGCTCCGCGCCATCCTCCGCGCCAGCGCCGAGGGCAACGTCAAAATGATGTATCCGATGATCTCCGGCCTCGACGAATGGAACCAGGCCGCAACGCTCCTTGAAAAATGCAAGACCGAGCTGCGCGCCGAAAAAATTCCGTTCGATGAAAAGATGGAGGTCGGCGCGATGATTGAAATTCCGTCCGCCGCGCTTATTGCCGACGCGCTGGCCAAACGCGTGAAATTTTTCAGCATCGGTTCGAACGACCTGATTCAATACACGCTCGCCGCTGACCGCACGAACGAAAAAGTTTCACACCTCTACGAACCGACGCACCCGGCCATCATCCGGCTCATCAAGACAACGGTTGACGCCTCGCACCGGCAAAGCATCTGGACCGGCGTCTGCGGCGAAATCGGCGGCGACCCCGTGCTCGTGCCGCTGCTCATCGGCCTGGGCGTGGATGAATTGAGCTGCGCGCCGGCGATCATCCCCGAAGTGAAATACATCATCCGCCGCCTGAAAACTTCCGAAACGCAGGCGCTGGCGGAATTCGCGCTCTCATGTGAATCGCCGTCGGAAATTTTCGCCCGCTGCCTCGAACTCGCCCGCGCCACCGCGCCGAGCCTGTTCGAGAGCAAGACGGACGGAGCGAACTGATTTTCCGCCCCGTCCGCCGTCACGTCAAACTGATGGTTTTGCCGGTTTGTGCGGCTTCGTAAATGGCCATCATGATTTTGAGGTCGCGCAGGCCTTCTTCGCCGGGAACTTTCGTGGGCTGGTGGTTCAAAATACATTGCGCGAAATCGTCCATTTCCGTCGCGAACTGGTCCATGGGCGGGAATACTGGCCATCCGCCTCTGCTGCGCCGGCCTTGAATGCCGCCGTAGCCAAAGGCCGGAGCCAGTTCAAACCAGCCATTGTCTGCAAACGCCCGCAGCCGGTCGAACCCGTTGAAGTTGTAAGTGGTGTTGCAACTGGCGATGACGCCGCTGGGAAACTTTAATTCCCAGGCGATGGATTCCTCGATGTCCTTGAACTTCACCGGGTCGTTGTTGGTTTGCACCGCCGAGACGAGTGCCGGCTCCTCGCCGCTGACGTAACGCGCGGCTTGCAGCGCGTAAATGCCCACGTCCATCAACGGCCCGCCGCCGGACAACGCGCGGTTCAGCCGCCATTGGGTCGGGTCGCCAATCCGAAAACCATATTCCGCCTGGATGAAATTCAGGCTGCCGAAAACTTTTTCGCGCGCGAGCCGGACGCATTCGAGATTGTTCGGCTCAAAATGCAGCCGGTAACCGATGGCCAGCAGCCGGTTCGCCGCCTTGCACGCGTCAATCATCTGCTGGCATTTTTCCGGCGACACTTCCATCGGCTTTTCGCACAGGACATGCTTGCCCGCCTTGGCCGCCTTGATGGTATGCTCGGCGTGAAGACCGTTGGGCGTGACGACATAAACCACGTCAATGTCGGGATTGTCCGCCATCGTTTCCATGTTGTCGTAATTGTAAATGTTCTTGTCGGGAATGTTGTATTGCGCCTTCCAGCGTTCGGCCTTGGCGGGATGGCCGGTGATGAGGCCGGTGAGCTTGCAGAAATTTGTCTTTTGCAGAGCGGGCGCGATCTGGTGCGTGCTTAAACTGCCAAGGCCGGCGAGCGCGAAACCGAGTTTTCTGGCTGGCGCGGCGGTTTGCGCGTGCAAATTTAATGCACCGACAAACGGCAGGCTTGCGGCAGCGAGGGCGGAGGTTTTAAGAAATTCACGGCGGGTGTGGAATCGGGTGTTCATGATCAATGTCTATTTGCTTGGAATTTTCTATTTGGTTTCTTGCCTGCGACCAGCCGGGCCTTTTTTGTGATTCTCTTCCGGTTCCACCGGTTTGCAAGTCCATTTTTCGATTCGCCTGGGAAATATGGGTTGAAAGGGCCGCCGCACAGCTATAGGCTTGGCCGATGTCTCGACTTTCGTTTGCATGGTTTCTGGCCTTTGGCGTCGCCGTAGCAGGCGGCGGCGAATTGAATGCACAGACCAACGCAACGGCGCACCCGTTTGAAAACAACGTGCGCCACTATGAGGCGGCCGACAGAAGCAACGCTCCGCGCCGCAACGCGATTCTGCTGGTCGGAGATTCTCAATTTTACCGTTGGAAGACGTTCGCCGAGGATTTGCCAGGTTATACGGTCATCAATCGGGGGATTGATGGATTCCAGACGTCGGACCTGCTCTTTTTTGCCG
>DATCBW010000056.1:0-4489 GCA_036511615.1 Verrucomicrobiia bacterium
ATTCCGCTGGCCGCAAAAATCATCTGCACCGCGTTTCTCGCCGTCCTCGTTCCGGTTTATTTGCACACATACGGGCCGACCAATTTTTTATGGTTCTGCGATGCCGCCCTCCTGCTGACGGTGGCGGGCATGTGGCTGGAAAGCCCGCTGCTCATCAGCATGTGCGCTGTGGGCATCCTGCTGCCGCAATGCCTCTGGCTTGCGGACTTTGGCAGCAACCTTCTGGGCTTTCACTTCCTGAACCTGACGAGTTATATGTTCGACCGGCACCTTCCGCTGTTCACGCGCGGGCTATCGCTGTTTCACGGCTGGCTGCCCTTGCTGCTGGTCTGGCTGCTGTTCCGCCTCGGCTACGATAAACGGGCCTTGGCTGCCTGGACTGTCGTGGCCGCAGGGTTGGTGCTTGTCTGCTACTTTTTTATGCCGCCTGCCGGTGTCCATCCGGCCAATCCAAACATCCCATCAACATCAATTATGTCTATGGCTTCAACAACCAGCAGCCGCAGCACTGGGTCAGGCAAAACCTATATGTCGTCCTGTTGTTTGGCGCGCTGTGGCTTGCCGCCTTTTTGCCCGCCCACTGGTTGTTGCGCAAAATCTTCGCCGTGTCACCGCCGGCAGCCGGTGTGAAGCTTGCCATCCGGATTATGTGATCATTCCAGCCTGCTTTGCCAGTGGTGGCTTCAGCCAGTCCGGCATGGGGAAAACACCCCATAGCCGCCGCGCAATTTTCAGGCTATGATGTTTCTTTTAATTATATGAAAGACAGCGAAATCATGTCCGTTGAAAAACCGGTCGTCTCACTCGTTCGAGGCCAGACGAATCCGCCGCATCGCATTCTCGTGGTGGATGACAACAGTGACGTCCGCCAACTCAGCGTGGATGTGCTGGCCGATTCCGGCTACGACGTTGAAGGTGCCACAGACGGTGCCGCCGGCTGGGAGGCGCTGTAGACCTACGATTTCGACCTCATCATCACCGACAACCAAATGCCTAGGATGACCGGCATTGAAATGCTTGAGAAACTGTATGCCACCCGCATGTCGCTCCCGGTCATCATGGCCACAAGATTTCCGCCGGCGAATGAATTTGCCCGCCGTCCGTGGCTCAAGCCCGACCTTATATTGGAGCGCCCTTTCACCAATGATGACCTGCTGGCGGCGGTCAAAGAAATTCTAGGCCCGGATGACGGCCGGGACGATGAGAAGGAGACCCTCCTGCCGAAGTATCTGTAACCGTGACGGGCCGGCATGAACCAACGCCGTGAGGACGGGGCAGACAGGGATTTGTGTGAAAGTGGAATGAAGAACAATCATCAAATCGAGAAAGCAAACGGCAACGCGGCGCGGACGGAGCAGGCGTTGCGCGCGTCCGAACTGAGTTATCGCCGGCTGTTCGAGGCAGCGAAGGACGGCATCCTGATTCTGGACGTTGACACCGGACGCATCAACGACGTGAATCCCTTCCTTTTTAACCTGTTGGGGTTTTCCCGCGATGAAATGGTCGGCAAAACCGTCGGCGAATTGAGTCCGTTCAAGGACTTCGAGGAGAACAGGGTCATGCTTGGGCGGTTGCAAAAGGACGGGTATGTCCGCTATCAAGACCTGCCGCTGGAAACGCGGGATGGCCGTCACATTGCCGTGGAGTTTGTCAGCAACGTGTATCAAGCCGGTGACTGCAACGTGATCCAATGCAATGTGCGCGACATCACCGAGCGTAAACACGCGCAGGATGAAATACACCGGCTCAACGCGGAACTGGAGCAACGGGTTGTCGAACGCACGGCGCAACTGCAGGCCGCCAACGACGAACTTGAAGCGTTCAGTTATTCCGTGTCCCACGACCTGCGCGCGCCGCTGCGCCATGTGATGGGCTTTGTGAACCTGCTGCAAAAAGACGCCGGACCGTCGCTTTCGGAAAAAAATCTCCGGTATCTGGCAACGATTTCAGCGTCGGCACAACGGATGGGAGCTTTGATTGACGACCTGCTGGCCTTCTCACGCGCCGGGCGCGCGGAAATGCAAAAGACGGAGGTCAATCTCGACGAACTGATCCGGGAGACGCTGGGTGATTTTCAAGAGGAGACCAGGGAGCGGAAGATCAGCTTGAAAATTCATCCGCTGCCGGTGGTGCGGGCGGATCGTGCCTTGCTGCGCCTGATGCTGGTCAATCTGATTTCCAATGCGGTGAAGTTCACCAGCCATCGTGCCGAGGGGAAAATTGAAATCGGCTGCGCACCCGACAAAAACGGCGGCACGGTGATTTTTGTCCGCGACAACGGCGCGGGTTTCGATCCGCGATATGCGCATAAACTTTTCGGTGTCTTCCAACGCCTGCACAGCAGCGAAGATTTTGAGGGCACGGGCATCGGGCTGGCCAATGTCCAGCGCATCATTCACCGGCACGGCGGACAAGCGTGGGCCGAAGGCGTGGTGGACGGCGGCGCGACGTTTTATTTTTCAATCCCGCGGCAACCAAATGGAGCCAGCCATGAACATTGAAACAACGCGCATCAAAAACATTCTTCTGGTCGAAGACGATTTGCGGGACGTGGAACTGACCTTGGCCGCGCTGGAGGAGCATCATCTGGCCAACAAGGTTTTAGTCGTTCACGACGGCGCGGAGGCATTGGATTATCTTTATCACCGGGGGAAATTCAAAAACCGCGCGTCCGGCAATCCCGTGGTCATGCTGCTCGACAACAAGATGCCGAAGGTCAGCGGGCTGGAAGTGTTGAAGGCCATGAAGGCCGACGAGCGCTTGAAGCTGATCCCGGTCGTGGTGCTCACCTCCTCGCGCGAAACGCCGGACTTGGTTGAATTTTACAAGCACGGCGTCAACGCCTACGTCGTGAAGCCGGTGGATTTTTCCGAGTTCATGGAGGCGGTGGGAAAACTCGGCGTCTTTTGGGCGGCGGTCAATGAGCCGCCGCCAGATACAGGGAGGGAAGCAACTTCGATTCAAAATGATGAAGGCGCTTCCGCTGGAAGGAAAGAGGTTATAAATGAAATCTCCACTCCACATCCTGCACTTGGAAGATGATCCGGCCGACACCGCAATCATTCAATCCGCCCTCGAAGCCGAGGGCAAAAGCCGTTCACGCCGTCCGCCTCGCGCGCAAGCTGCGGGAAGTGCCGGATCAAGCAGGCGCGCCGAATCCAAATGACGTGCAGGAAACATCTGGCTTCACAAAAATCACGGATGGGGTGAACACCCCATAGCGCCCAAGCGGTGTTTCGTGCTTTTCTTGTCGCATGAAAGAACAACGATTCTTGCATGGATCACAAGCCGCTGCCGAACCAACGGCACCGAATCCAACCGGAATTGTAATCAGGTGGAAGGAAGCAACCGGCGTGGAAATTAAAATCCAGCTTGGCCATATCCCGCCGGCCACGATCAGAGGCAATTTTCATTTGCAGCCAGGTTATCCGCAAAGGCACCGCGTGCCGCCGACTTTGGAAGCCAAAAGTCAAAAGTCATTCGCCTCTGGTTCAGCAAGGCGGGCAGCTTGAAGATTCAACGCGGCGGTAAAATTTGGTGTTCAGCCTTGGTGGCGCTGTCATTGTCCCTGTCGCTGATCGCGCAAGGGCAGGAGAAAGCCATTGATGTCACAAATCTGACATCAGCAGCGAGCGTTGTGCTGCCTAAATCGGTTCCCGATCCCATCGAACCGTTCAATCGCGTGATGTGGAACTTCAATGTGGGGCTGATGACCGACGTCATCAAGCCGACGAGCAAAGCTTACCGGTTCGTCGTCGTGAAACCGGTCCGAACGGGAATCGGCAATTTTGGCCGCAACCTCACTTACCCGGGACGGTTGATCAACAATCTGCTCCAAAGAAAGTGGCGCGGTGCGCGCGATGAATCCTGGCGGTTCGTTTGCAACACGACCATTGGTGTGGCCGGATTCTGGGACGTGGGAACCAAATGGAAGATTCCAAAATCGGACGCGGATTTTGGCCAGACGTTTGGCCAGTGGGGCTGGCAGCCGCAATGTTTTCTGATGCTGCCGGTTTTTGGACCGAGCAACGAGCGCGATACCGTCGGCCTGGCCGCCGATACGGCGGCCAATCCGCTGCTTTACATCGCGCCTTACGAATTCGTGGCGGCGAATCCGCTGACCTGGCTCGGTCCCTACACTTATTTCACCTACGCGGTCATGTATAATAATTTATCCGACACCGTTGGCGAATATGTGCGCTTCAGCCAGGCCGAGATGGATCCGTATTCCGAAGTGCAATATGCGTGGACATTCGCGCGGGAAAATCAGGTCGCGGATTTTCAAGTGAAAGGAAAACAGGACGAGGCCTCGCTCGAAACGCTTCAATCCGTTTTCTTCACCTATCAAGACCCCGACTTTCCGGGCCGGGGCAAAACCGATTCGGCCTTGATTCCGGCGACGGGCAGAAAATTAAAATTCACCTACTGGCTGCAACCGGAAACAGCACCCGTGGTTTATATCGTTCCCGGACTTGGCTCACATCGTCTG
>DATCBW010000057.1:0-6859 GCA_036511615.1 Verrucomicrobiia bacterium
CCCGCACCATCGAATCCCCGCATGACCGGAAACGGTTTGAGGAGCGGCTGGCACGCGTGCGCAAAGCCTTCGACACAGAGCCGGTATTATTTACTGCGGCAAAAAAGGAGAGAATTGCAACCTCTTGAAACGTCCCCTGATTTTGCTTTAATTTTTGGTGTTCCCCCCATTCATTTTTTAACGGAACGGGAAATAATTTTCGCGCGGAAAATTGTTTTCAAAAAAACCGCTTGACGCCCGCCAGCCGCTCGTAAAAAATTCCGCTCATCGCATGAGGGCAAAGCGGACATCCAAATCCAACTGCCGGAATTCCTCCGGCAACTCCCCGCGTTCCGCTGTCACACGCCCGACATTCTCCGTCAACTGCCAGAATTTCTCCGCGACATATCCGAGGTTCTCCGGCACGTCCAGAACCATTCCGGCACACGCCGGAGTTTCCCGGCGGTCTGCCCGCACCGCTCCGGCACGCGCCGGAGCATCGCCGCAACCTGCCGGAGGTTAACCGGAGTCTGCCGGAATCATTCCGGCACGCCACAATCCTTCAAAAACCCTTATATTTCGATGATTTTCAGTTAATTCACCAACAACAAACAACCCTCAAACCAAGGCTGATTATGGCAAAACGCGATGCAGTTCCCAAGACCCAAGACGGCTACATGAAATGGCATGACACCCTTAAAGCTGGCGTCTCTGCCAACACTCCCGGCGCAACCGCAGCCGACGCCACCATGCTCACGGCGGACAACACCGATCTGCACGCCAAAATGACGGCGGCCGCCGCTGCCGACAACGCCAGCAAAGCCGCGCACACGGCATTAAATGTTTCCATCGGCAACAGCCAGAAGAACGCCCGCGCCCTCGCCCAACGCATCAAGAAAAGCACCACCTACACCGTTGCCGTCGGCAACACGCTTGGCATTGAAGGCGTGGAAGATTCCGTGGACATGAGCCAGCAAAAACCGACTTTGAATGCCACCACCGAACTTGGCGGCGTGGTTGAAATTGGATTCAACAAAATGGATGCCGAAGGCGTTCACATTTACAGCATGAGAGACGGCGACGCGGGATTCAGTTTGCTCGCCAGCGAAACCCACTCGCCCTATGTGGACAACCGCCCATTGCTCACGGCGGGCAAACCCGAAGTGCGCCAATACAAAGCCATGTTCTTCCTCGACAAAAGCGAGATTGGATTGCCAAGCGACGTTGTTCCCGCGACGGCTGCGCCGTGATTAAGGATTATTTACACAAAGCGGCCTTCGGAAACGGAGGCCGCTTTTTTTTATTGGCCCGCGTCAAGTCACGCTTCGATTGCCTTGACGATTGTAATTTCGATGAAACCAAGCCAGAATTGCGTTGACGACGCCATAACTTGACGGCGCGGCGAAAAAAATCGAAGCAATGAATTTTATCGCATTAAGAATGTTGCTCGGCGACCGCCTCAAATATGGAGGGTTGCTGTTTGGCATCACGTTTACGTCATTTCTCGTCACGTTCGCCGCTTCATATTTTGGCGGAATGATGACCCGCAGCTTTGCCCTGATTGCGGAAAACTCCAGAACCGACGTATGGGTGATGGATCCGGCGGTGTCATCTGTGGAGCCGAATTTTAATCTCCCCGACTCGGCACTAAATCGGGTGCGCAGCGTCGAAGGCGTGCAGTCGGCGATGCCCCTCCTGCTCGCCACGACGGATGCTCGTCTTCCGAACGGACGGTTTCAATCTTTTCAAGTGATTGGCGTGGATGACGCAACCCTCACGGGTCTGCCCCCGTTAAAGGGCGGCGTGACACCCGCCGCGCTCCGCGCTCCCGATGCGGTCATCGTTGATCCCGGCGGCACGGACGGCAAGCTTGAGACGCCCATACGCAAGGCCGACCAGTGGCCGTATGGCAACCAACCGCATTTGGACGTTCCGACACGTCAATTGGACACTGGAGACGAAATGCTGGTCAACGACCATCGTGTGCGGGTCGTCGGGGTGGCCGATGCGTTGCCTCGCTATCCACCGCGACCGCTGTTGTTCACGACTTGCTCCACGGCCCGGCGCATCCTTCCACCGGAGCGGCGGCAATTCACGTTCGTCCTGGCGGCAGTGGTGCACGGTGCCAATCCTCGTGATGTGGCAACTCGCATTGAAGCCGTCACCGGCCTGCACGCCCGCGCTTCGGAAGATTTCAAATCTGACACCGTTAATTGGATGATACAGAACTCCGAAGACGTGGGCGACGTGATCACGATGCTCACCATCGCCATGCTCGTGGGCTTTGGCGTGACCGGCGTGATGATGTTCATGTTCACTTATGAAAACTTGAAATTCTACGCCGTGCTGAACGCGATGGGTGCTACGTCACGGATGATTTTGTTTATGATTTATGCACAGGCAGGAATGTGCGCCCTCGTCGGCATCGGGCTTGGGCTTGGCTTTTGCGCAATCGCCGGACACATCTTTAGCGCAAATAATTTCCCCTACCGCATGATGTGGTTTGCGCCGGTTCTTGGTGGCATTGCGGTTGTGTTGATAAGCATTGGGGCGGCGACTTTCAGCATCTGGCCGATTTTGAAAATGCGGCCAGCCTCGTTCCTCGCCGGAAGATAACCTCCAAACCCCACTATTTATCGCTGTGCCAAATCCCATCGAGCCAGTCAAAAATGCAGAAGCGATTCGCTGCGTCGGCGTCACAAAAACCTACGGCGAAGGCAACGCCGCTGTTCAGGCATTGCGCGGCGTTGATCTTGAGATTCGGATGGGAGAATTGCTCATGCTGGAAGGCCCGTCCGGGTGCGGCAAGACAACGCTGATTTCAATTTTGGCCGGACTGATGGAACGGGATGGTGGAGACTGCACGGTTTTGGATCACGACTACAAAAAAATGTCGGCGCATGAAACCACTCTTTTTCGCGCGCAGAACATCGGCTTTGTGTTTCAGGCTTTTAATTTAATTCCTGCGCTCCCCGCCGCAGAAAATGCGGCCATACCGCTGCTCATCAACGGCGTCAAGCGGCACAAAGCCATTGACCAGGCCTGCGCTGTTTTGCGCGAAGTGGGTTTTGATGACCGGATGATGCACTCGCTGCCAGCGGGACTTTCGGGCGGTCAGCAGCAGCGTGTGGCCATCGCCCGCGCGTTGGTTCATAACCCGCGACTGATTGTCTGCGATGAACCGACCAGCGCGCTCGACAAGGAGAGCGGTCATCTGATAATGGAATTGATGCGACGGTTCGCTCTTGGGAAAGACCGCGTTCTCATTGTGGTCACTCATGACTCGCGCATTTTCGAGTTTGCCGACCGCATCGCCCGGATGGAGGACGGCCGCATCATCAAGATCGAAGAGCAACTCCGTCAACCAAACGGAACGACAAACAAACTTTAGAACAAATCATGTTTCAAAAATACATCATCCCGCTTCTCGCCGTGGCCGGCGTGGTCTTCGCGGTCTTCACCGTCCTGCGCGGCGATAAAACTCCGCCGCAACCACCGCCTTTTTCCGATGCGTCGCCATCGCCCTATCAGAGTTTTGTTGCCGGATCGGGCATTGTCGAGGCAAGCACGGAAAATATTTCCATCGGCACACACATTGGCGGAATCGTCTCCAAGATTTTTGTCAAGATCGGCAGCAACGTAAAGGCGGGCAATCCCTTGTTCGCCCTTGATGATAGCGCCGCCCGCGCGGAACTAGGCACGCGACAAGCGGCGGTTCAAGTTGCTGAAGCGCAAGTCGCCAGTGACAAATACGAATTCACGCTCGCCGAAGCGCTTGGCTCCAACATCAGTGTCAAAGAAGACCAGACGCGCCGCTTCGCACTGCAAAAGTCGGAAGCCGAACTGTCACAGGCGCAAGCAGAGCTAAAGGCAAGTGAAACCAATCTGGAACTGCTGACCGTCCGTGCGCCGGTTGACGGCCAGGTGTTGCAACTGAAAGTGCATCTGGGAGAATTTGCTCAAGTCGGTCCAGTCGCAGTTGGCGAGCCGCCATTGATAATGTTTGGCAGCGTCACGCCACTGTATGTGCGCGTGGACGTGGATGAAAATGATGCGTGGCGAGTCAGTGCAACCGCGCCCGCCACTGGCTATCTGCGCGGCAATAAAAATATCCAGACGCCACTGACCTTCGTGCGGTTTGAACCCTATGTCGTTCCAAAAAAATCACTGACCGGCGATACCACCGAACGCGTGGATACAAGAGTCCTGCAAGTCATCTACAGCTTTGAGCGCAACGATCTCCCTATTTTTGTCGGCCAGCAGATGGACGTTTTCATCGAAGCCGCGCCGCACACGACACCGCACCCGTAATCACAAATACTCGGTCATAAAGGGGTCCCAAGCATTGAAAAATTCTTCCGCGCCGTGTTGTTGCCTTAATTTTCATCCGTGTTTCATCCGTGGCTAAAAAATAATTCATTCTGCATTCGCCTCACGGCACGGGCAGCCAAAATCCACGGTAGGGTTTCACCCCATAGCCAACATCCCGTTGCGCCATTCATATTCATCAAGGAAATTTTATGGCAACGATGACAAAAGCGCCGCAACTTAATTTGCCCGATTATATTTCCAAGATTTCCGAACATGCTGACGTTCGGGTAGGCTCTCCCATGCCGTTGGGGACACACGAAATCGGCGGCGGAGTGAACTTCGCCATTTTCAGCCGCTACGCCAGTCGCGTGCGACTGGAGTTCTTTAATCATCCCGAAGACGCCGCGCCCGCGCGGGCCATTGATCTGGATTCAGCGCGCAACCGCACCGGCGACGTCTGGCACGTCTGGGTAAAAGGGATCACTTCCGGTCAACTCTATGCCTATCGCGTGGACGGCCCTTACGAACCCAATAAAGGACAGCGTTTCAATTTCAAAAAGCTGCTGCTCGATCCCTTCGCCACCGCGATTTCACAACAGCCCGCATGGGACTTTGAGGCGGCGCTGGGATACGACCCGTCGTCGCCGGAGAAAGATTTGACTCCCTCGAAGCTGGACAATGCCGGGACGATGCCAAAATGCGTTTTTGTCAACGATCCCTTCAATTGGGCGGGCGACCAGCCGCCACGGCATCCGTGGTCGAAGACGGTCATTTACGAAACCCATGTGCGCGGCTTTACCATTCATCCGAAGTCAGGCGTGAATCATCCGGGAACTTACCGGGGATTGATCGAAAAAATTCCCTATCTCAAAACCCTGGGCGTGACGGCGGTGGAACTGATGCCCGTGCAGGAATTCAATGAAAATTCGGTCACACGCCGGAATCCGCAAACCAAGCAACGGCTCAAGAATTACTGGGGCTATGATTCCGTGGCCTTCTTTGCGCCCAAAGCTTCCTACAGCAGTTCGGGAGGTTTGGGCCAGCAGAAGCTGGAGTTCAAGGAAATGGTGCAGGCACTTCACAAAGCCGGCATCGAAGTGATTTTGGACGTGGTGTTCAATCACACGGCGGAGGGAAATGAGCTGGGGCCGACGCTCTGTTTTCGCGGGATGGATAACGCAATCATTTATTCGCTGGCGGATGACCAACGCCATTACAAGGATTACACCGGAATCGGCAATACCGTGAACGCCAACCATCCCGTGGTGCGTGATCACATCATTTCCGCGCTCCGCTATTGGACGGTCGAAATGCACGTGGATGGATTCCGGTTTGACGAAGCGTCGGTGCTGGGCCGGGACAGCACCGGCAAGCTGCTGGCCAAGTCCCCTTTGCTCGGACGGATCCCCGAAGACCCGATCTTGCGCGACACGAAAATCATCGCCGAAGCGTGGGACGCGGGCGGCTCATATGAGGTGGGCAGTTTTTCAAAGCCGCGCTGGTCGGAATGGAATGATCATTACCGCGATGAAGTTCGGCGTTTCTGGCGCGGCGACGAGAGGATGAGTGGTTTGTTTGCTCAACGCATCTGCGGCAGCGCCGATATTTATGCCCAGTCTGGCAAAGGACCCGAGTGCAGCATCAACTTTATTACCTGTCACGACGGCTTCACCCTGAACGACCTGGTGAGCTACAACGACAAACACAATGAGGCGAACGGAGAAGACGGCCAGGATGGAATCAACGACAACTTCAGTGCGAACTATGGCGCGGAAGGCGTGACGAAGGACGCCGGGATCGAGTCCGTCCGAAACCGGCAGATCAAAAACTTCATACTGACCCTCATGGTTTCGCGCGGCGTGCCGATGCTGTTGGGCGGCGATGAATTCCGTCGCACGCAAGGCGGCAACAACAACGCCTACTGTCAGGACAACGAAACCAGTTGGATTGACTGGAACAATCTTGAACAGCATCAGGAGATTTACCGGTTTGCCCAAGGTATGATCGCCTTCCGGCTGGCGCATCCGGTTTTGAGCAAGGAGCAGTTCTATACGGACACCGAGATTCATTGGTTTAATTCGCAGGGAAGATCGGCTGAATGGATCGGCCCGAACGAAAAGCAGTTTGCCTGTTTGATCCATGAAGACGAGCAGCGCGCATTATATCTCATGTTCAATGCCGGTGCTGATGCGGTTGATTTCCATTTGCCTTCCATAACGCACGGGACTCAGTGGCATCTGGCGGTTGATACGGCTGGCGAAATGCCACACGATTTGTTTGCTGCCGGCAAAGAACCGCTTTTGAAACATCCACAGACTTACCTCGTGAAACCCCGTTCCAGCGTGATCCTTCTGGCACGGAAGCCAGAATGCGACAAGAAAGGAGCAGCCAGATGAACCAACAGACCTCCAGGCTACTTCTCCATTCCACCCGGGAAAGCGATGAGGAAATCGTGGCAAATGTCCGCGATAAAGCTGTCGCTAGTCCTGCCATCATGGACACAGGAAATATGCTGACACATGAATGTGTCCGCAAGTCGTGGCTAAAACCTGATGCCATGCTGCAAAGG
>DATCBW010000058.1:0-14209 GCA_036511615.1 Verrucomicrobiia bacterium
GCGGCAAGACGACGTTCCTGAAAATTCTCGCCGGGTTGCAGCCGCCGGACAGCGGCGAAGTTTCGCGGCGGCGCGATCTGGTTGCCAGTTATCTGCCGCAGGATTTCATGCTGGATGCAGCGAAGGATGTCCACGACAACATCCGCGACGGCGCGCAGCACGTCTTCAAGCTGATCGCGGAGTTTGAATCGCTGCCGCACGACTCCAGACGGCACGAGGAACTGGAGCAACGCATCCAGGTATTGGATGGCTGGACGGTGGAACGGCGAATCGAGATCGCGCTGGCACATTTGAACTGTCCGGCCGGCGACCGGCGAATTGAATCATTGTCCGGCGGCGAAAAGCGTCGCGTGGCGATGGCGCGGGCGGTTGTTTCACAGCCGGATTTCCTGATGCTCGACGAGCCGACGAATCATCTCGACCCGGAATCCATCGAGTGGGTCGCGGAATTTCTGGAATCGTTCAGCGGCGCGTTTCTCGTTGTCACGCATGACCGCTATTTTCTGGACCGGGTTGCCTCGACGATTCTGGAATTGAGCGACAGCAAATTTTTTTCGCACAACGGCAATTACACCGACTATTTGCTGGCCAAAGCGGAACGGCAGGAAGCCGACGCGACCATCGAACACAAGCGCCAGATGTTTCTGAAAAAGGAACTCGCGTGGGTGCGCCAAGGCCCGCGCGCGCAGCGCAGCAAGCAGAAAGACCGTTTCGAGCGTTACTACGACGAGGCGGCAAAGGACGGGCCGGTGATCGAGGAAGACGTGGAGCTGGTCATTCCACCGCCGCCGCAACTCGGCAACCGCACGGTTGAGGTCAGCAACCTCGGCATGGAAATCGCCGGGAAGAAATTGTTTTCCGGTTTTAATTTCACTTTCGAAAACGGCAAACGGGTTGGCATCTGCGGACGCAACGGGCTGGGAAAATCCACGCTGCTGCGCCTCATCATCGGTCAGCTTGCGCCGACTGAAGGCACCGTGAAGACAGGCCAGCTCACGAAGTTCAATTACGTTGACCAGGGTCGGCTGCAATTGAACGAGGAGCGCACCGTTCTGGACGAGGTGGCCGACGGCACGGAGTTCGTGCAATGGGGCGACGCCAAACTTTCCGTGCGCTCGTATCTGAAACGGTTTTTATTCGCGGACGACCGTATCCTGACGCAAGTGAAAAAACTTTCTGGCGGCGAACGCAGCCGGCTGCTGCTCGCGCGGATTTTGAAAAGCGGCGGCAACTTTCTGATTCTCGACGAGCCGACGAATGATCTGGATCTGCCGACGTTGCGCGTGCTCGAAGAAGCGTTGATTGCGTTTCCCGGCGTGACGTGCGTCGTCAGCCACGACCGCTATTTTCTCAACCGCGTTTGCACGGACATTCTGGCGTTTGAAGGCGACGGCAAAATCCATCACAGTGTTGGCGACTACGATTATTATCTGGAGAAGAAACAGAAAGCCGAAGTAGTGGCGTCTCGGCAGAGCGCCGCCATTCTTGCAATCA
Source organism: Verrucomicrobiia bacterium (assembly GCA_036511615.1). Taxonomy (GTDB): domain Bacteria; phylum Verrucomicrobiota; class Verrucomicrobiia; order Limisphaerales; family UBA11358; genus UBA11358. The sequence continues at coordinate 1,495 of DATCBW010000058.1, forward strand.
ATAAGTCAGCGGCGCTCTCCCGAGACGCCGCTACGCAGAAAGCGAAGCCGCGCAAACTTTCATTTAAGGAAACGCGCGAACTGGAAGGCATGGAGGTGCAGATTCACGCGGTGGAAGCCGAGGTGAGGCGCATTGAAGGCCTGTTTGCCGACCCGGAATTTTTCCGCAAACACGCGGCGAAAGTAAATCAACTCACGGAGGAACTCGACGCAGCCAAGGTAAAGGTCACGCAGCTCTATTCCCGCTGGGAACAACTGGAGGCGATCCGGGCCGCGGCGATGGATGCAAAGGCTGGTTGATGCGATACGCCTTGAGTTCGGCGTAGATGGATTGCGCAAGGCCGGATTTTGTGAAGCCGACGGCCTTCGCGCCTTTGACGTTGAAAAACTTTTCAAAGTCCGCCGCCGTGAAATGCTGCACGACCGGATAATGCGTGAAATCCTTCAACACCTCTTCGCGGCTGGCTTCCGCAATGTCAGTGGTTATGAGGACGAAATGCAGTTTGCCCTTGTTCGCGCGCAAAGTGTCGCGGCCCACGAGCAGCGCGCGGGTCTTCAGCACGAAGGGAAACAGCCGCGCGATGTTTTTTGCGGGAACTGGATTTTCCGCTGCCGCTTCGTCGCTCATCACGCGACTTTCACTTTGACCTTGTGGCCTTTGATTTCCGCGCGGTTGAGTTTGGCGACAATGCCGTTGACGTGTTCGCTCGCCACGTCCACGAACGAATGTCGCTCGCGCACATCCACCGTGCCGACGACTTTGCCGGGCAATCCGGTTTCGCCCGCGACCGAATTCACGAAATCAATCGGCATGACGCCTTGTTCCTTGCCCACGCTGATCCAGAGTCGCGTCTGGTCGGGAGGCGTCGCGCGACTGACTTTGGGTTTCGGCGCGGCAGCGGGCGCGGGTTTGGGCTTGAGGAATAATTTTGATTCCGGCTTCGATTCAGGTGCTTTAACCGAGGCGAGAATTTCCGCGTCGGAAAAAGTTTTTACTGCTTCCGGTTTCACCTCTGGTTGGTAGGCGACGACGTGAGGAGTCTCCAACTTTTTTTCGGTTTGAGTCTCGTCACCTCGACTCCTGCTAGACTCAGCCAGCGCTGGCGGGACAATGTTTTTCGCCGGTTGCGAGGGCGCCGCTTTCCACGGTGCGGTCTTGGATTTTAGCGGCGCGGCAAATTTTGATTCGGCGCGCGGCGGACGATCTTCAAACCGGCGCGGACGTTCGTCACGGTGATTCTCAAAACTCGGCCGGCGATCATCGCGCTGCGAACCGCGGTCGGCGAAACGATCGCGCGGGCCGCGATCCTCGTGGCGGGCCGGTCGCTCATCGCGGAACGACGGACGTTCATCGCGTTGCGGACGGTCGTATTCCTCGGTCTTCGGCGCGGACTTGCCCGCACCTTCGCCGCTCTGCAATTGATGAATGAGCGCCGACACGATGTCGTTGGCGGAGAAACCTTCGGCGAGCAGGCGTTCCACCAGTTGATCCTGCTTTTGAAATTCGCCGCTGGTGAGCAGCGAGCGGAGCTTGTCGAGAAAAACATTTTCGCGCGCCGCCTCGACTTCGTGCTCGGTCGGGATACGGCCGCGCTCGATGCGGACGTTCGTGAAGCGTTCGATGTTGCGGATTTGAAACAGCTCGCGGCTCGGCACGAGCGAAATCGCCTTGCCGCTCTTGCCCGCGCGGCCGGTGCGCCCGATGCGGTGGACGTAATCTTCCACGTCGTAAGGCAGATCGTAGTTGAACACCACCTGCACGTCGTCCACGTCAATGCCGCGCGCGGCGACGTCCGTGGCCACGAGAAATTCCAGGCCGGACTTGCGGAATTTGTTCATTACTCGGTCGCGCTGCGCCTGCGTCATGTCGCCGTGCAAGCGGTCGGCCTGATAACCCTGCGCTTCGAGATGATCCACCAGGTCGTCCACCATGCGCTTGGTGTTGCAAAAAATAATTCCCAGCTTCACGTCGTAAATGTCAATCAGCCGCGTGAGCAGCTCGATCTTGTAACGGCGGTCCACTTCAAAATAAACCTGCTCGACGGTCGGGACGGTCATCGCCTTTTGCTCGACTTTGACGTTCTGCGGATCGCGCGAATATTTTTCGATGAGGTCGCGGATTGGTTTCGGCATCGTGGCGGAAAAGAACGCGGTCTGCCGTTCCTTCGGCGCGTCCTTCAAAATCGTTTCGATGTCGTCGCGGAAACCCATGTTGAGCATCACGTCGGCTTCGTCGAGAATGACCATCTTGACGGCATCCAGCCGCAACGTGCCGCGCCGCATATGGTCCATCACGCGGCCCGGCGTGCCGATGACGATTTGCGCGCCCTGCCGCAGGCCAAAAAGCTGGCGGTCGTAGGATTGCCCGCCGTAAATCGGCAGCGCGATGATGCCGCGCTTGAAAAAGGCGAGCTTGTGAAATTCTTCCGAAACCTGCATCGCCAGTTCGCGCGTCGGGCAGAGAATCAAAATTTGCACCGCGCGTTTGTTCGCATCCACTTTTTCCACGGCGGGAATGCCGAACGCGCACGTCTTGCCGGAGCCGGTCTGCGACTGTCCGACAATGTCCTTGCCCGCGAGCAGCAACGGAATGGCCGCCGCCTGAATGGGCGCGGCCTGTTCAAAGCCAAGCTTGTCAATGGCCTTGAGGATTTCGGCGGACAAGCCGAATTCAGAAAAAAGTTTGGGTGTCATTGCAATTCGTCTTGATGACTTTTCCCAGCATAGCAAAGCTGCGGCCTGTAACGAGCTTTAATTTGCCGTGCGGAGCGTCACATCGCGGGCGACTTGGAACACCGCCAGGCAGGCCTGGGCCGTGGCCGGATCGTTCAGACAAAGGACGCCTTCACGGATTCGAGGAACCGGTTCGCCTTCGAGTTTCAATGGAAATTTTTCCGCCAGCGAGCGAGCGTAATCCGGAAAATTTTCAAAACCGCCGGCCCGCAAAGCGGCACGGTTCACCAGCCGGAAAAGGCCGGAGCTTCCCTGGCATGTCTGCCGCATCAGTTCCACCAGCACGCGGCCCATCGTGTAACGCGGATTGATTTCCACGATTGGTTTTAATTTCACCGCGCCGTTCATTTCACGATAGACAAAGGCGTCAATGCCAATTGGCCCGGTGAAATCCACCGCGCGCAGTTCGGCTGCCAACCGCGTAAAAACTTCGCCGTAAAAATCCAGCAGCCGCCGGGAGATGTCCGCCGGTTCGCGGAACAGCGAAACAATTTTGGCCGGAATCCGCTTGTGATGATGCGGCTCGGCGAAGTTTGCGACAAACTGGCCGCGCGCGTCGTTGAGCAGGCCGGTGTAGCCGCACAGCTTCAGGCCGTTCGCCGCCATCTCAAGCTGGATCGAAAAATCCATCTGCCGCTCCAGCCACGGCTCGACAACCAGTTCGCGCCGGCTGGCAAATGCGTTTTCCAGCCAGCGTCTTTGCGCCGGGAGAATTTCCGGCTCGAACAGGCGCAGCGCATTGCTGCCCGCCACGCCGAACGCCTCCTTGATGACAATTTTGTGGTGGCCGCGCGTGCGGATTTTGACGATGGCCGCCAGGGCTTCCGCCGGTGAATTCACTGCCACACCGATTTCGTTTTCGGTGCAAAGCCAGTTATTTGTAGCAGCCGACGTGAGGAGGCTCTGGCTGAATTGCCGATTGCCGATTGCCGATTGCCGATTTGAAGTTTGAGCCTCGTTACCTCGGCTGCCACCTGAAATGATCTTCCGCAAAAAATCCGCGCTCCAGGTTTTGGAGTAAAGCTGCGCGATTCCGGGATTGAATCTTTTTTCGTCGGCGCGTCTTTCGCCGGTGACGCTGGTGAACAGGGGTTTGAGCAGTTCAAAACTGTCCGGACCCCATGCCCACGGACGCAGGCTGCCGAGCTTGCGTGTTTTCAAATCGCCGGCATTTTTCATTTCAACAAACTCCGGCAGCGGAAAACCGGCCTGCTTGATGCCGCTTAAAAATTCCACTGACGGTTTTTGGTTCACCAGCACGATGTCGTCCTGGCGGCAAAGAAATTGCGGCAGGTTTTCCAGGTCGCGCGCGAGCTGCGCTTGAGGTTTCGTCGGATTGAAAGTTTTGCCTTCGGCGATGCGGCCTTCGGCAAATGGGTTGAATTCAAACACACTCGGCGTGCGGCCTTTGGACTGCGAATAGACGTTGATCTGCGCGATGAATTGTGGATCAAATCCGGCCGCGCGGCGGCCTTCGACATTTAGTGAAAAACCTTTCGCGCGCTGCGGCGAGAGCGGAAATTTCAGCACGCGGCAAAAGGCGTCCCAATCATTTTCACCTGGACTTTTCCAGCGACGAAACCATTTCAGGCCGTAAGCCACGTGGCCGATTTCGTCGCGGTAGATTTTTTCAAGCAGTTGCGAGGTTTCGGTATCGCCAACCTGGCCGAAGCCTTTGGCGAAGTGGCGCGCGAAATCCAGATTGGCCTGTTCAAATGTCAGGCAAAGGCTGGCGACGTAATCAACCGGATTTTCCATCGGCGAGACGCAGCGCCAGAAATAACCGCTCACGGGAAAGTCACCGAGTTGCACGCCGCACGCTTTCATGTGTTCCATGTAGAGCCGCGTGTGTTCCTGCTCGTCTTTGAGCGTTTGGAGAACACCTTTGCGAAAGGCGGCGGGCGCGTCGGGAAACTTCAGCAGCACCAGCGCCATGAGTTCCGTGGCGAGCAGTTCGTGGTTGCCGAAAAAATGGAGAAGCTTGCCGCGCTCGGCTGCTTGTTCGAGACGGTGCAGGCCGGGGAATTCACTTTTGCCGGTGGCGTGCTGCTTGAAGACCAGATTTTTCGGACGACCCGGCGCAGCGGGCGTGACCAGCGCGGAGCCGGGACGTTCATCGGTGATGACGTCCGGCGTCCGGAGTTTTTCCTCCAGCGTTGTGGCGAACAAGATTTGTCCGGCGAATTCGCGCAGTTCCATTTGCCGGAAAGCGTGCCATGTCGCTGGACTGGCTTCAATCATCCTCATCCTCATCCTACAATCCAGAACACGAGGATGAGCATGAGGATGAGGAGGAGAAGGAGAACTCGTTTGGACACGGCCCAAATCTCTGGCAGATTGAGCGGCATGAACGAATCGAACATCACTCCGCAATCGCCGATGGCTGCGGTGCTGGAAAAATTTCCCGGCGCGCAGCGCGCCCTGTTCCGCCGCTATCACATCGGCGGCTGCAGCAGTTGTGGTTTTCAGCCGGCGGAAACGTTGTCCGAAGTCTGCGCGCGCAACGGGAATTTGAACGTGGCCGAAGTGCTGGCGCACATCCAGAGCAGCCATGACCAGGACGCGCAGGTTTTGATTTCGCCGAAGGAACTCGCCGAACTTTGGCCAAAGGACAAATCGGTCAAGCTAGTGGACGTTCGCTCGCGCGAGGAATTCGAGGCGGTTCACATCGCCGGCTCGGTTTTGCTGTCTCAAGATGTGATGCGCGAATTGATGGCCAGCGGTTCAAATACGAATCCGGTCGTCGTCATTGATCACACAGGCAAAAACAGCCTGGACGCGGCGGCGTATTTCATGGGCCACGGTTTGCAGAACGTGCGCTGTCTGCGCGGCGGCATTGACGCCTGGGCGCAGGAAGTGGATGCGAAAATGCGGCGATATAAATTGGGCTGAATTTTTTTGCGCCGGCACATTTAACTTGGCGCGTTCAGCGCCCGCAAACCAACAAACGGCAATCGTCCATTGGTTTTTTTCCGGTTTGTGTTTGCTTCCCCCGTCTGCAACCAAGCGAAATTTTCTCGCCCGTCACGCGTTTTACAGTTTGCTTTCCGCCGCATGAAAGAAAATGCTTCCGCCGCCGCCGGCGTGGACATTGATCTGGGCAATCGCGTCAAGGCCACGCTACCGCAATTGCTCGCCAGCACGCATCGCCGCGAGGTGCTCGGCAAGGTCGGCGGCTTGGGACAAGCCGCGCTCCGGGGAAAGACGCGCTGGCAAAAAATGCGCTTGTTGCCGGGGCGTTTGGAGTTGCAGTTTCAGCCGCCATGGAAACGCTTTCGAGCCTGCGACGGCCAGCGGACGAGTTGCGACGGCCAAAACTGGCCTGCGACGCCCTTCCGACCAGTTGCGACGCCTATTTTCCGACCTGCGACGACTTGCGGATGACTTGCGACGGGCTTCGGACGACCTGCGACGCCCCTCGGACGACTTGCGACGGCCATTTTCCACCTGCGACGGGCTTCGGACGACTTGCGACGCCTGTTTTTCGAGTTGCGACGGCCAAAAGACCATGTTTTTAGTGGTTTTGCCGATTGGCGATGGTCAAAAAGCGACAGTTGAGGTCAAACCCGTCCGCCGCGAGGCGAATCAAAGCAGCTAGAAGCCGCCGCGACCAAGACGCGCTGGTCAAAAACTCGCTTGTCGCCGGGGCGTTTGGAGTTACAGTTTCAGCCGCCATGAAAACGCTTTCGGCCAGGACGAAAATTGTGGAGTTGCCGTTTTTTTTCACTGCGTTATCTTAATTGCCATGAGTTCGGTTCAAGACATTGAAGCGGTCATTCCAAAACTTTCCCGCGCCGAGATTGAAGAAGTTCGCGCGTGGATTGATGATTTTCTGGAAGACCAGCTTGAGCTCACCGATGAAGTGAAAGCCAAGCTCGATCAATCCCGTCGCGAAATCGCCGAGGGTAATTACACGACTCGCCAGCCGAAATGAGCCGTGGCTGCTGCGCTCCAAATCTGGTCGCACACATTTTCCAAAGCGTTTGACGGTTTGCCGTCCGGCATCCGCGAAATGGTGCAGCGCAAGATTGATGACATGGGAACGCGGCTAGAAACTTTTCCACACCAACGGCTGCAAGGGCGACCCGAATGCAAACTCCGCGTCGGCGACTACCGCGTGCTTTACGAATTCGACGTGCCACTTGGCCGCATTTATCTCCACTACGTCGGCAATCGGCGCGAGATTTACAAACGAAGCTGATTTCCCGCTTGTCGCCGGGGCGTTTGGAGTTACAGTTTCAGCAGCCATGAAAATGCTTTCGGCAACAAAACCAAGAAACCAAAAATCGATGAAAAACCCCCTTCTCATCTGCATGTCTGGGCTGATTTTAACCGGGTGCTACTCAATTCACACCATGAATTACGCCGGCCAGCAGCAAGATTGGCCCACCGCCACCGGTTCCTTTGTGGATACCCACCAGCCCGTGCCCATCTACTACGGATTTCCGCCCAAACCTTATATTTACCTGGAGCAAATCCAAGTCACTGCGAAAGATGCGCTGGCCGATGTCTTGAATGTTGCCGCCACCGAAGCCAAAGCCAAGCACGCCGATGCCCTGCTCGTATTAAGCAGCGGCGACCGTCCCATCGGCGTCAGCAGCTTTGGCAGCAGTTTTAGCAGCGCCAACGTCACCGCCCAAGGCAACGCGCAGAACTGGGGCAACGGTTATGCCACCGCCCAAGGATCCGCGCAAGGCTATGGCTCCTCCTTCGGCTCCAGTTCTTCCCGCATCCAATACGGTGGTCTGCTTACTGCCATCGCCATCCAATGGAAAACCAACACCGCAGCCAAATAAAACCGCATCAACCGCTCGTCAAGAATCGTGTGGTTGTTCCAAATTTATTTTCGTTCGCCGACTTCGAGTGAAATTCTCTCGCCCGACATCCCGTTTCTCGGTTTAATCTGCGCCGCATGAAACAAAAAGCTTACGCCGCTGCCGGCGTGGACATTGATCTGGGCAATCGCGTCAAGGCCGCGCGAATTTAGAGGGTTTTGACGCCGCATTGCTTGGCGGCGTTTGTTAAGGCTTCGTCCCGCGATGCAAGCGGCAGAGAGCGGCGCAACGCCAGTTCGAGGTAAGTCGCGTCATAGATGGTGAGGCCATGTTTTTCAGCAAGCTCACTGGTTTTGCCGAAAGCATGGCGTGTCCCTTCCTCGTCCACCGTGAATTGCATGGCAGCCAATTTTTCCAATGCCGCCTTGCGTTGAATTGTCGTCAGCCGGTGGCGGCGTTGCGCGATCAAGAGAACGTTCGACATTTCCAAATACCACAATGCCGGCACGACCACCGTGACACCAGCGGCAACTTCATTCAGCAAACGATCGGTTTCCGGGGTGGCCTGACCTTGATAAACCCACGCAAAGCCGACGGACGCATCCACGATGAAACTCGCGCTCAACGCCGTCCCTCCCCGATCCAGGATTTGACTTCCGCAGCGGTGAGCTTTGGTTTTCCCCGGTTCCGGTCAAAGATTTGTCCGCGCAGCTCGAACATCCCCGCCACCGCCGCGCGCACGGATTCCAAATTGCGGTGTCCTTCCGGCACGAGCCGCGCGACCGGCTTTTCATGCTTGGTGATGACGACCTCTTCGCCTTGGGCAACCCGTTCGAGGAGTTGACCAAACCGGGTCTTGGCTTCCAATGCGGTGACGCTTTCCATAATTTTTACCTTTCGTTAAATTAACCAGTCAATAGCTATTTTAGCACAGTCCGCGCCCGGTGCGCAATTGAAGATTTTCGGGGAACGGCTTCCGGCGTCGCCGCTCAAGAAATTTTCTCGCCCGCGCCGCGTTTTACAGTTTTACTTTCCGCCGCATGAAACAAAAAGCTTACGCCGCCGCCGGTGTGGACATTGATCTGGGCAATCGCGTCAAGGCCACGCTGCCCCAATTGCTCGCCAGCACGCATCGCCGCGAGGTGCTCGGCAAGGTCGGCGGCTTCGGCGGCCTGTTCGCGCTGGACGTGAAAAAATATCGCGAGCCGGTCCTCGTCTCGTCCGTGGACGGCGTCGGCACCAAGCTCAAGCTCGCCTTCGCGCTGGACCAGCACGACACCATCGGCGCGGACCTCGTGAACCATTGCGTGAACGACATCGCGGTGCTGGGGGCGGAACCGCTGTTTTTTCTCGATTATCTCGGCACGGGCAAGCTGGAGCCGCATATTTTTACGGACATCATCAAGGGTTTCGCGCGCGCGTGCGCGGAAAACAATTGCGCGCTCATCGGCGGCGAGACGGCGCAAATGCCGGGCTTTTACCAGCCGGGCGAATACGACGTGAGCGGCACCATCGTGGGCGTGGTGGAGAAATCCAAGATGCTCAATGGCCAGAAAACCATCAAGCGCGGCGACGTGGTCATCGGCATCGCATCGAGCGGGCTGCACACGAACGGCTATTCGCTCGGGCGCAAGATTTTCTTCGAGCAATTGAAATTGAAACCGTCCAGCCGCGTGGCGGGACTGAAAGGCACGATTGGCGAGGAGTTGTTAAAAGTTCATGTGAGCTACTGGCCGCTGGTGCAGAAACTACTGAAACGATTTAACTCGTCACTTAACACTCGTCACTCGTCACTTCCCGTAAAGGCCTTCGCGCACATCACCGGCGGCGGTTTCGTGGACAACATTCCGCGCGTGCTGCCGAAGTCGCTCGACTGCGTCATTCGCAAAGGCTCCTGGGACATGCTGCCAATTTTCAAGATCATCGAGCAGAAGAGCGGCGTGCCGGACGAAGAATTGTATCAGGTCTTTAACATGGGCATCGGCATGGTTTCAATTGTGGCGGCGGAAAAAGCGAATGACATTTTGAAATTCATCCGCGCGCAGAAGCACAAAGCGTGGCTCATCGGCGAAGTCGTAAAAGGTGCCGGCGAAGCGCGGGTGCTTTGATCCTGAATTCCTCTGTCCCCATTCCTTTGTCCGCCGCCAGCGTCGCGCAACCGGCAAGGGAATGGGGACAAAGGAATGAATTTCAAGAATCCAGTTGCCGATAACAGCATGATCAGCACGCGGCGACCGGTTCCATCCGGGTTTCCGCCCGCGCGCGGTAAATAACGTCCACGACGTTGCGGATAAATTGCTCGTCGGCGACGCCATCCGTCGCTTCGGGCGGAAACTCAACCTTCCCGCGAAAGTGCGCGGCCAGTTCGCCGAACAATTCCACGCGGGCGACCAGGTCAAATTCATCGCGCCGCAGCACGGCCTGCAACGCCGTGTCCGCCTCCGGCGGCGAAACATTCTGGCGCAGCCGCGCGGCCAGATGGGGAAACTGCCGGAGCGAATTGAATTTGCCCGCGAGCAGTTTGTCCAGGTCCGGCTCGGCGATGCGCGGCGCGCGGACGACGACAGTGTTGGCCGCAATGTCGCCAAGGCGCTGGCACTTGGAATTCAGCCAGCACGTCAGCCCGCCGACAAAATAAAACGCCGGCAGCGCGTCCACGAAGCGCAGCAGGTTGCGCACGACGATTTGATTGAACTGCAGCCGCATTCCTTCCACGTCCGCGACGCGCAGGCGGAAAAGTTTTTTGCCGATGGTCTGCCCGCGCCAGGTCCATTCAAAAAAAATCGCGTAGCCGATGCTGATGACAAAATACACGAGGACGTAAAGCGCGGAACCAAGATTCCAGCTCACCATCTGAATCAAATGGAGAACCAAACCCACCAGCATCATGGCCACGCTGATGCAGAGCTGGTCAATGAGCCACGCCAGGAAACGGGTCACCGGCCCGGCGAGCGGTTGCGAGAACACAATGCCTTCGGGCGTGCGGATGGACAGCGTGCCGGTTTTCATTTGTCCAAAAACTTCGGTGGCGATTTCGTTCCCGATTTTGCGTAAAACAGAACCAGCAAAACCAGTTCAACGCCGCCAAAGGCGATCTTGGCGTCATAGGGAATGATCGGCTCGTGATACTGCGAAAGAAACGCCTCGATGAATCCCGCCCAGATCAGCATCAGGCCGGTGCCAAAAATCAACGTGACGACGTCGCCGGAAATGGCGCGCAGCCGCGTCCTCATCGGCGCGCGGTTTCCGCGGCCGATGATCGCCAGCGCGATCAGCAGGCCGGCCTGGCCGGCGATTAAAATTGCCGGGATTTCGATCACGCCGTGCGGCATCAGCCAGCCGAGCAGAAATTTGGTTTCGCCCGCGCGGATGTAATCCACCGCCACCGCGCCGAGAATCACGCCGTTGTAAAACAGCATGACGGCGGTGCCGACGCCCCACGTCATTCCCAGCGCGAGCGTGAAGATGGAAACCTTCGTGTTGTGCGTCATCAGTTCCGCCGAGAAACTGGTTTTCAATCCGGCCAGCCGGTTTTGCGTGGCGTTTTCCTCCTCGGCCACCCGCTTGCGCGGATCCTGGAGCAGATGCGAAAACGGCAGCAGCACCGGCTTGGCGTCCGGGTCTAGGGCAATCGCCAGTCCGCCGAAAGCGCAGCCGGCAAGCGTCACCGCCAGCGACAGATAAAAGGCGCGGACATGCCGGCGAAACGTCTGCGGCAGCGTCTGAAAAAACCATTGCAGCGGAAAAATGCGCCGCTGCTTCTCTCGCGTCTCGTGAATTTCACCGTAGGCGCGGGCGACGAGATTTTCGAGATAGCGCCGCGTTTCCGGCTCGGACGAAAACGTCGTGATTTTGGCGAGATCGGCGGCGGTGCGCTCGTAAAGCTGGTGGAACGATTGCAACTGGCCGAGCGTCATTTGCAAGTCCGGCTCGGCCTCAATCCGGTCGAGCAATTTTTCCAGCTCGTTCCAGAACGGCCGTTCGTTGGCGATGAAGCGCTGCAAATCTATGATCACAACAATTGCCTTTGTTTGACGCTCAAGTATTGCGCGACCAGTTCCGCGCTCAAGCGTTCGTTGCCGAGCAGCGAGAACTGGACGCCGCGCCGCTGCAGCACCTTTTGCAGCTCGCGCAAATTCTGCCAGCGCAGATGTCCGCCCAAATGCTGATACAAATCGTCCACGCCCGCGACGTTCGGATTGGAAAAGAGCGGCGCGACGCCCGGCGGCTGCATCATGTTGACGAGAACCAGATGCTGGCGGCGGATCAGTTCAAGATTGCGCACGAAATTTTCAGCGATGGCCGGATCGTCGAGCGCGGTCAGAAAAACCAGCAGCGCCCGGCGGCGCAGGCGCAGCCGGATGAACGTGCAAAGCTCGTCGAAATCCGGCGTGACGATTTTCGGTTCGAGCGTGTAAAGCGCGTCGCGGCACGCGCTGTAATGCGACTGTCCGTTTTTCGCGCGCACGAACTTTTCAACCTTGTCCGTGAACGTCAGCAGCCCGAACAAATCGCCCTGCTGCTCCGCCGCCAGGCCAAGCACGAGTGCGGCGGTGACGAAGCGTTCGAGCGTCGAATCCGCCCCGGCGTCGGGATTTGTTTTCCGCGCGCTCAACCGCGACGCGTCCACGATGACATAAACCTCCTGCGTTTTTTCAATTTGAAAAACTTTCGTGATCGGCCGGCCACGGCGCGCGGTCGCCTTCCAGTGAATTTCGTCGTAGCCGTCGCCGGGGACGTATTCGCGCAATTTTTCAAAATCGCGGCCCTTGCCAATCTGCCGTTGCGCGTGCAAACCGAACGCGCCGCGATTCAGAAAAAGCGCCGCCAGACTTTTTCGTTCGTTGAGCAAATTCGGATAAACGCGGATTTCCGAACGCACCGGGAGCGATTTTCTGGCCGACCAAAATCCAAGCGGCGACGCACCTTCGACAAAAACCGAATCCAGCTTGTAATTGCCGCGCTGAAGCGGCGTGCAGGGCCAGGTCAGCCGCGACCATTCGCTTTGTGCGGGCAAAACCGTTTCCATTTCCTCATTTTCGGTTTTGATTTCGCGCGGCCAGGCGAGCGCGAGGCGCAAATTTTTTGACTGCTGCCGTTCGTTGTGGATGCGCAACTCCAATTTCCCTTCTCGGTCTTTCGACATTCGCGCGACCGGTGGAAGTTCAACCCCGATTCCCGCCAGACTGGTTCGCGCGCCAACCGCAT